>JAVVTI010000005.1:0-31094 GCA_036653735.1 Bacilli bacterium
AAAACCTACAAAAGTTATTGTCAAAAACCTACATTTTATTTTGACATTTACATTTACATTTTCATAACATGATTTAGGTGCACTTCCAAACACACTAAAACTATATTTTAAGCCTTTTTTTACAACCATTATTACTCCTAACAGCATAACATAAGGAAACTTGTTTTCCCCAGAAGTGTTACATCAATTTTTTGATGCAGTTTTTCTGGTTTTTTCATTTTTACAACAATTTATTTGAATTTTATTTTTTACTAAATTTAAATTTCCCTTATTTTAAAGGGTTTTAGTACATTATATTTCGTTCCCCATTATTTTGTCGGACCTGTTACAGGGATAAGACCTACAACAACCATTAAATTTAGTAAAGTCTGCACTATTAACATAAAAGATAAACCAAATACTAGGTATTTACCAAATAGATCTTCTGTCTTAATAGCTATTTTTATACAAAAATAAAATAATAGACTAAAAAGTATACATATAAAAGCACAACCAAATATACCGAATTCTTCAACTATAATAGAGAAGATAAAATCAGTTTGTGGTTCTGGCAGATAAAAGTGCTTTTGTCTTGAGTTTAGAAACCCCTGCCCAAATAACCCACCTGGGTTACTTTAATAGTGATAAAATTTCTGGTACTTTTTTTATAAATATACAAAATAATAAATATTTTAGTTACAACATTTAAAGTTAAAATATATATCTATTGTTTTATCTTGATGAAGTTCAATTCTTTTTATTAGTTTAAGAACAAATTCTCTACTAGGATCTTTCATACTTAAAAACTCTTTAACTAAAGTTAAACACTTTTTATTATCAACTAATAATTTATTGTTATATATATTTTTAATTATTATATCTTTTTTTTTCTCAATTATTTTTATTTCAAGCATTATACTTTCGCTTATTCTTTTATACATTTCATCCGATATTTTACCTTCAAGTTTTTCTATATACATTTTATCTAAATTTTTATTTTTTATTTCTACTTCATTTATTAACTTCTTTAAAGTTAAAGACAAGTCTAAAGTATTTAAAATGCTTTCTTTATTTCTAAGTAAATTATTGTATGTATTTTTCTGACTAATACATGAATTAAATAATCTTCTTAGTTCATTATTAATTCTTTCTTCCAATTTTAAGAAATTATTAGAATGTGATGTACATATTTTTAGTTTAGAATATTTCCTATATGTATTACATACTGTATAAAATTGTCTACAATTATTATTAACATTTCCACCTTGAATAGCTATTCTATGTTTACATTCATAGCAATATATTAAACCATCATATATACCTCTTACTTTTTTTTCACCTCTAAGTCCTTTATTAATATTTAGTAATTTTTTAACTTCATTAAAGTCTTTTTTAGAAATAATTGCATCATGGGTATTTTCTACCTTAATCCATTTTGATGGATCATTAGGTACAACTTGTCTTATTTTATAACTTATTCTACTTCTTCTATTTTGAACCATATCTCCTGTATATAAGTCATTAGTTAAAATAGATTTTATTGTTGTAGCATTCCAGTAACCAAGACATGCATATTTAAAATTTCTATTTATTTTTCTAATCATTGTTGGAGTAGAAATTTTTTCATTAAACAAAATATTAATTATTTGATTTCTTGTTATTCCAGTTAAAGCTAAATTAAATATCTTTTTAACTATCGATGCTTCTTCTTCATTAATAATTAAATGATTTTTATTATTAGGACTTACCTTATAACCAAATGGGGGACAACCCCCTACCCATTTTCCTTCTTCTTGTAATGACTTTAAAGCAGCTTTAATTTTTTTAGAATTATCTTTAGAATACATATCATTTATTATAGCCTTAAAAGGAGCTATTTCATTATTAGAACTATCTAGAAAAGTATCTATTCCATCTAATAATGATACATATCTTACATGATGTTTAGGAAACCATTTTTCTACATATTCACCAGTTGTTATGTAATCTCTTCCTAGTCTTGATAAGTCTTTAGTAATAACCATATTAACTAATTTAGTTTCTATATCATTAATCATTTTCTTAAATGCTGGTCTATTAAAATTAGTTCCAGTATATCCATCATCAATATAAATATCAAATATTTTATACCCATGTTCATTAACATATTTTACTAGTAGACTTTTTTGATTTATTACACTTTCACTTGTTTCACCTTTTTCATCTTCTTTAGATATTCTTATATATATAGCTACTTTATAAATAACTTTTTTAGTTTTTTCAAGTACATCAGCAAGTAATTCCATTTTTATTTCCTTTCTTATTACTAATAAATACTTATATACAATATAAAAATTAATTAATATGTATATTTTTAGATTCTATATATTTTTTTAATATTACTTCATCTATTATGTTTTGTAGGTCATCACCAACTGGGTTAAAATATAAATTAATTTTTGTATCATTTTTCATTGGACATGCCTCCTTATAAAAATCTTATTTAAATATTAAAAAAATATGACTAGATGTTTCTAATCATATTAATAGTATTATTTTATAAGTTCTGTGTTAAATAAGTATTATATCCTTCATAGTAATAACTATGATCAATTCCCTTCATATAAATTCCTCTATCATTATTATCATCAATAAGAGCAGACTTTATCAATGTCTTAATTTCAGTATCTTTAATAGGACTTCTTTCCATAGCTAATAAGTAGTCTTCTTTATCAATTTTATTCCAGTCTATAACTTTATTTAATTGTTTTTTTAAAATTAAATCAAGCCAAATTCTCATACTTCTACCATTACCTTCTCTAAAAGGATGTGTAACATTCATCTCTATATATTTTTCTATAATTTGATCTAATGTATCTTGTGGCATAAGATTTATATTTCTTATTGAAGCTTCTAAATACATAACTGATGTAAATCTAAAATTTCCTTTAGCTATATTTACATCTCTTAATGCTCCTGCAAAATCATAGATATCTTCAAATAAATATTTATGAATAAAGCATAATGTTTCAAACGTACCAGCTTCTAGTGTATCAAGTATTTTTTTATCAAATAATTCCAGTGCCTTTTTCTTAGTTAATTTCTCCTCAACATTTGCCAGTTCACTAGAGCTATCAATATTTAATTTATTTTTTATCATATGTATTACCTCTACCTTAGTATTATATCAAATTTGAAAGAAAAAATATACATTATTTATTAAATTGTATTTTATCTCTATCAAAGTAATTCACCTGGGCCTAAGGCATATAAAGATTGTATTATCTGAAATCCACTTCCTAGTGGATCATTCCAAGGGTTTATAAATGAAGTTATTCTTTTTAATCTATATGGTGCTACTAGCACTATGCCAGTAATACCTATTAGTCCTGCTATACCTAATTTTATAAAGATACCTAGAGGTGTTCCTGTTACTATAACAAGCATTAATAAAGAAAATACTATAACTGCTCCAGATCCAAAATCTGGTTCAAGCATAATAATAAAAAAGAAAACCATTATAACTGCAAGTATGGGTAAAACATAACCTTTAGTTTCTTTTTTATTTTTATTATTTTTAGATAAATAATAAGAAGTAAATATAACAAGTCCTATTTTAGATAACTCACTAGGTTGTACTCCAAAAGGGCCTATTCCAAACCAACTTCTACTACCATTTCTAACTGTTCCAATAAATGGTATAAGGACAAGCAGTAATAATAAAAAGCAAATACCTAAAATGATATTTGCTTTTTCTTTATATAATTTATAATTAATATTAGATATTATTTTTAATAAAATAATACCAAGTACGAAATATAAAGTCTGATGTATAACATATTTAAAGGAATTACCAAACTTATAAAGTGCCCACACATTACTTGCTGAATATATCATAACAATACCAAACAAACAAAGGATAATAGTAATAACTATTATATATTTTCTTTCTTTCATAAAAGCCCCCTTTTATATTTTATAGCCAAACGGCATAGTAAATAGCACCCATACCAAGCATAAAACCAACTGTCCAAAAAAGTTTAACTATATCTGTCTCTAACCATCCTAGTTTTTCAAAATGATGATGAAGAGGTGTAAATAAGAAAACTTTTCTTTTAAACAATCTTATGCTAAGAGTCTGTATAATAACACTAAGAGTTTCTATTACAAATACACCACCTACAACAAGAAGTAATAGTTCGTGTCTAGTTAAAATAGCAGTAACTGCTAAAGTAGCACCAAGTGCCATAGAACCTGTATCACCCATAAATACTTTAGCAGGGTGAGTATTATAGACAAGAAATCCTAGTAGTGAACCTGTTAATATAAAACAGAATATAGCTATTTCTTGATATCCAACAGCCCAGTATGTACCCCATGATATAATACCAAATGCTAAAAATGCAATAGCTGACAATCCTCCAGCAAGACCATCTAGTCCATCTGTTATATTAACTGCATTAGCACTTCCAACCATCATAAAGAGTATAAATAGGCCATAAAACCAACCTAAATGAATATTAATGTGTATAGAAGACATCCATATAACAGGTTCTCCTCCACCTCTCATATATACATAAAAGAATATAATAGCAATAACTACTTGTACTACAAGTTTTTGTATAACACTAAGTCCATCATTAGTCTTACTCTTAATTTTAATATAGTCATCAACAAATCCAAGTAAAGCATAAGCAATAAATATAAACATAACTAGCATTAAACTAAAAGTAATTTCTAGACTACCTCTTAAGTATAAGATAATCATAGTAACAAATGTAGGTATAATAAATATAAGTCCTCCAATAGTGGGTGTTCCTTGTTTACTCTTATGACTAAAAGCAACATAAGAACTAATATTTTGTCCAAACTTAAATTTCCTAAGTAGAGGTATTAGAACTAAACCTAGTAATACTGATAAGAGAAATCCAAGCATAAGTCCTAGTATTGATTTTGCTAAAATAAGCATATTATCACTTCCTATAAAATATTATACAACATATTACTAAATAATACTAAAACATTACAAAAAAAAGCACGTTTTTTACAAAAAACTTGCTTTTATATTATTTAACTTCTTAAATTATACTTCTCCAGTAAATACATGTAACTTAGCAATAAAGGTTCTACCTTGATCTTCATTCTGAGGTTTATTAGTTCCTTCTAGTTTCATAGTAATACTATACTTTTGTGTTACTCTAGGTGCTATAGTAACCTTACTTAATATAACTTCTTCAGTCTTAGGAGCTGTTGTATATCCTTTAGACATTCCTCCATTAGTAGCATCTACCTTATATTTAAAGTTATTTGTTATAAAATCATTTTTAAGTATAATCCATTTAACACTATATACTTGAGAAAAGTCAGTTGTATTTTCTATAGTAAAGGTCTTAACAGGAGTCAATATATCTACATTAGCTTGATCAGTAGGATATAGTTTCCCACTCATAAGTAAATTACCATCATTAAACTTTATAACAAGGGATACAGTAGTAGAATCAGTTCCTGGATTACCAGTTTCAGTAGAACTACCACTTGATGGGGGCATAACATCAGGTTTAATACAAAACTTATCACATTTTTTATCTCCATTAGTATCACACATTAAATCACACTGCATGTCTCCATCCATATCTAGGTTCAAATCAGGTATATTATCATTATCTAAATCTATATCAAAATCAGGTATTAAATCTCCATCAATATCTATGTTTATATCAGGCCATCCATCATTATTTAAATCACAGTTAACATCACATATACCATCTTTATTAATATCAACATTTATTAAGTTAGCACTAGCACTTAATTCTCCCTTAGTATCTATATTAAATACATTCTTTTTATTACCTTTATAATTGATATTTAAATCAGGTTTCTTATCACCATCAATATCTATATTTAAATCAGGCTTCTTATCACCATCTAAATCTATATTTATATCTGCTATACCATCACCATCTATATCTACATTAAGTTTCTTCATATTAATGAAATTAATAGCTGTATATGAAGCTGCTATAGATAGGAATAGAAAAGCTCCTATAAAGAATAATATAAAAAATGGTACTTTACTAGTATTATCTTTACTAAATGTTAAATATTTCTTATCTCTAAATATCTTAAGATCACAAGGTAAATAAGCAGTATCATCACCATCATCAACTGTTATAGCAATACATTTAAATACTAAATTCTTATCTATCTTAAGAGTACCATCATATATATCTTCTAATAAAGCTTTTACTTTTTCAAACTGATTGTTAGCATCATAAGATAAGAACTCTTCTAAAAGAAATCTCTTCTTTCTAAAGTTCTTAATTCTAGGATAAACATCTATATTATTTACTTCTTCTTTTTTATCCAGTTCTTTAACTCTTACTTTTTCTATTTTTCCCATAACTTCTCCTTAACTTAAAAATGACACTGCTTTATTCTTACATTTATTAATATCATCAAAATACTCATTATAACACTTCTTAAGTCGTTTCTTAAGATCTTCTTTATCTTTAAAAGCTTCTTTAAATTCTTTTATAACAAAACTCTTAAACTTATTTATAGAAACATCATTATTTTTAACATATTCCATTATAATCTTATGAAGTATTAATTCTTCATTATAGTTTTTATCATTATCTTCTTTATCAAGAGCTAAAAAATTATAATTTAAGTAATAAAGATATTCCATATCTTTCTTTAACTTATTACTTACATCATGTGTTACTTCTTCTTCTTTCTTAACGGGTTCTGTTAATTGATACTCTTCTAATTTCTCCCAAAGTACTAAGCATTGTTTTAAATTATTATCTTTTCTTATAGCATTAGTTCTATTAATGGGACTCTTAACAGGGCTTACATTAACAAGATTCTTCATAAAGGAACTTCTTAAAAATCCATCTACTTCACTTAGTATCTTATTAAGTCTTTCTTTTATATCTTTTACTTCTTCTTTACTCTTATTATCATCTTTCTCATGTTTTCTTTCAAACTGCATTCTTAGTGAAACATCATCACCATTAACAGATGTTTCTCCTTTATAATTAATAATATTTTCTTCTTTAGAATAACTCTTATATTCATCAATAAATACTTGAGCTGCAACAAAGTTATATAAATTCTTAATAAGGGAATATATAAATCTATTTTCATATATAGAGAATGTTTCTTCTTTATATACATTAAGAAGTTTTTTAGGTAATACTTCCCCTTTTTCATTTATACTTTGTATAAGAGATGAATGAGTAGCTAAATGTTTAACAGTAGCTTCTGTTACCTTCTTAGTCTTTTCTACTATTACTACTTCTTCTTCTTCTTTTAAGAATCTTCTAGGATTTCTTATTATATTATCAATACATGGTAATGTTTCTTCTATAGTTTTAAGCCATGATAAATCAACATATACTTTTTTAATACTTTTACTATTATTAACAGAAGAAACAGTAGCAACAGAAAAATCATTAAGTTTATTTTCTTCTGTTGCCTTAAGTACTTTTATTAAATTTTCATTCATATATCCTCCTAATTAAGTTTCTTAAGATTATCTAAGTATTTCTTACATTCTTTCATAACATCTTGTCCAAATAAATTATCAAGGTATTTAACAAAATCATCAGTTTCATTCTTTATATATGTTAAGTTAAGTTGATTAAATTTCTTAAGTATTTTGTGAGCTACTACATAATCAATAGCATTTATTTCCTCACCACCACAAGCCATATATACTGGTACAAAGTCTCTTATTTGTTTTAATATACGATTACCAAAACTAATTCTAAAATGCTCTATAATATAGCTGTCCATTTGATTAATTTTAATTTCATTCTCAGGCTGTATCTTATAGTTTTTTTGTGCTTTATCAAATAAAGATTCAAAATACTTATAACTTAGATTAATAGACTCAGTCTTAGATGCTTCAAATTCAACACTCTTTTCATCTATTTCTATAGGCATAGCACGATCATATACTTTATCAGTTACCATGAATGTAGAATCATCATTATTTATAGTACCTATATACCAAACATTCTCTGGTATAGTAAGTTTACCATTATTTAGCTTAATAGGATCTAACTCCCATCTATTAGGAACTAACTCAATAATCCATTGAGATGGATTAGGAAGTTCTAGTATAGATAACATTTCTGCAAAGTAATATTCAACACGACTAATATTCATCTCATCTAAAAGTGTTAAATAGACCTTCTCAGTGTATGTAGCTTCATATACCTTTCTAAGTACTTCACTTTCATTAAACCTCTTAGTAAACTCATTAAAGTAACCAAATAACTCAGTACTATCCTTCCATGAAGGTTGTACTGATGCAATAATAGTTTCATTATTAATAAATTTACCCATAGCATACGCTAATGAAGTTTTACCAGTACCACTTATACCTTCAAGAATTATTAATCTATTAGAGGCAAAAGATGAAACAAACAATCTTATTAAATTAATATCATAATATAGCTTTAAATCATAAGCACAGAAGCTTCTAAATCTATCACAAAATTCATTAAGTTCAAAATCATTATTAAATGTAACTGGAGTATAACTCTTCATTTCCTCATCTATAGTAGAAAGTTTAAAGAACCTACTTTCTCCCTCAGTTAATTTATTAACTATATTACCATTTTCATCATACTCAATTTCTCCTTCATCAGGATTAGTCATAGATAAAAACTTCTCATTTTCTTGTTTAAGTCTTATGATATCAGAGTTTAAGTCCTCTATTTCTTCAACTAAAGCACCTTGTTTATGAGAGTTTTTCCTAAACTTAATAAATCTAAGTATTATCTTAGTAATAAGAAAACCAATTAATACAAATATAGATAATAAACATAATACTGAAATAATTATAACAAATGATTTACCACTTCCATCACTCTTAAGATATTCTTTAATTATATCAACATAGTTTACTACGTTAAATATATCAAAAAGCCCTTCAAAAAAAGCCTTAAATATTTTAGCGAAACCTCCAAAAAAAGGATCTAAAAACTTTATAAAAAAATCTCCACCTGTACTCATAATATTTCCTCCTTAATCTTTTCTTTCCTTATTATTACTTTATCATTTGCTTCCTTTACCTTATTAGATATAGCAAATGTACAAGGTATACTTGCATCAATAATATCATCTTCAAAATCTACAACAAGATCATATCCATAACCAATAATATCATTAAATATATTAATATTATCTTTGAACTCATTAAATTTAACATATATCTTAATGTGTTTCTTTATATTCTTAGAACTACACACTTTATTTAACTTAGTAAAATTATATCTGCCTGTATAAAATTCTCTACTAATATAAAATAAAAAGTCATTAACAACTCCTCCATTAATAAGAGTGTCTAGTATCTTTATAGCACATAACTCATATGAAACTAAAGTATAATTACTATTAATATGCTTATGATCAACAAACCTATTAATATCATTAATACTAAACTTATCAAGTCCATTTATTTTATAATCAAACTTAACCATAAAATACTTCTTATTAATATCAAATACTTCATAAGTATTTTTAGCATTAGGAATAACTAAAGATTTAAAGAATAACTTTTCACCTTCAGCATTAGATAACATCTCTGAAACAAACTCATTACAATAAGCTTTATACTTCTTATTAATAATGAAATTATCTGTATTCATAATATTAATAAAACCATTAAGTAAACTCTTGCATTTATTTTTATCGCACTCTAATTTATTTAAAGTTTTATCAATATGTAAAGCAAATCCAAGAAGAACAATTAAATAAAATGTTCTTAAATCATAAGTCTTACTACTTATTTTTCTATTATTAACTTCATAATACTTAATAATAGAAGAATAGGCTATATTAAAATAAGTATTATTATCATTAGTATACTTATAATACGATTCTATATTCTTAATATCAAAAGAACAATCTAGTAAATAATTATCTACATAATAATCAGTTGTAAAACTAATAATACTATTAAATTCTTCCATACTTTCAAAACTATTAGTTTTAAGACCCACTAACTTATTTAATCTTTTGCAGTAAGAAAATATCTTTTTCTTCTTACTATAAAGAAACTTATCTATCACACTTAGTGCCATTTGTTCACCTACTTTATTCCTACTATAAAATTATAGCATATGATTTTTTTAAAAGCAATAAACAAACCTAATTTGTTATAAAATATAGAAAAAAGTTATCTTAATATATGTTTAATTTAATAAAAGTTTAATTATAGCATTTTCTTTTACTCTACTATTTCCAACTGGAGACATTTCAATTACATCATTTCCACTTCCAGAATACTCCACATTAAACTCATTTAATTTATTAGCAGCTTCTCTTTTTGTTAAGCCTACTACATCAGGAACTGTTGTATACCTTTCATCATCCCATAAATATTTCTTAGGGATACCAGAAAAATCTTTTTTAATATTGAATATTTCACCAGCTGCTTTCATAACTGTTTTAAATATAGGAGCACTTACTTCACTTCCATACTGTACAGTATTTTTAGGATTATCTATAGCAATATAAGTAACCACTTGAGGATCATAGGCTGGCATAAACCCTATAAATGATAGAATATAATTACCTACCATATACTTTCCATCACTTCCAACTTTTTGAGCAGTACCTGTTTTACCACCAGCTCTATATCCTTCTATAAATGCTTTTTTTCCTCCTCCATTTGCAATAGTACTCTCAAGTGCATAAATCATAAGTTTACTTGTTTCTTTACTAATAATATTCTTTCTTTTAATATGTACTTCATTATTAGTCTTAACGATAAAAGGAGTATAAAGCGTTCCTCCATTAACTATTGCACTAAGTGCATTTGCCTGTTGTAATGGAGTAACGCTAACACCTTGACCAAAAGCAGTAGTTGCTAACTCAAGAGGGCCTACTTTATCCATCTTAAATATAATGCCTGTTGCCTCACCATTTAAATCAATACCTGTTTTTTCACCAAAACCAAACTTATTTAAATAACCAAATAACTTATCTTTACCAAGTTTCATACCAATAGATACAAATCCTGGATTGCATGAATTTTCTATTACATTTAAATATGTTTGTTTACCATGTCCTCCATGTTTCCAGCAATGTATTGTACTTCCTGCTACATTAACACTACCAGTATCATAATAAGTATCTTCAAAAATATTAATAAGTCTTTCTTCTATAGCAGATGCAAATGATACCATCTTAAAAGTTGATCCAGGTTCAAAAGAAGCCCAAATAGATAGATTCCTATTAATAGTCTCAGTACTATAATCCTTATATTTAGATGGATTAAAATCAGGTTTACTAGATAAAGCATATATTTCTCCTGTCTTAGGATTCATTGATATACCCATTGCACCTTGTGCATCATACTTCTTCATAGCAATGTCAAGCTCACTATCTAAGACCTTTTGTAAATCTAAATCAATAGTAAGCATTAAGTCTTTACCATTTATAGGTTCCTCGTAAACTTCTGCCATTTCTAGTTTATTTCCCTTACCATCAGAAAAATATTTAATAGATCCACTTTTACCTGTTAAATAATCATCAAACATAACTTCAAGTCCACTTAAACCTTGATTATCAATTCCTACATAACCTAAGGAATGGCTTAATAAATTATCATATAAATAATTTCTTTTACTTTCTTTTAATAAATATACACCATCAAAACCATAAGAATTTATTTTATCTACTATATCAAAAGATAAATTTCTTCCTTCTGGATGTACTCTTTCTATGGAAGTCTTCTTATACACATGTTTTTTCATCTCATCATAACTAGTTCCTAAAATAGAAGATAAAACATTAGTAACTTTTTCTTTATTAATTATTTGATTAGGTACTAGTATCAAAGAAGCTGTAGTAACATTATCTACTATTACTTTACCATTTCTATCTAAAACTTTACCTCTATCTGCTTTAACTGGTAAATTTCTACTCCATAAATCATCAGATAGTTCCTTAAGTTTTTTATACTCAACAACCTGTATATAAAAGACTCTAACAATTACTAAGAAGAACAAAGTAAGTACAACTAATAATACTATTTTTATTCTTTTATTTTGTATATAACTAAACATATTATAATCACCATAATAATATTATGATATTGCACAGTAGTTTATAAGTAATACTATATGTTTTAAGAAATACATATAAAAATAGTATATTAATAACCAATTTTTCATTCAAGTGCCTCTGCTTTTTTAGTATAATATAAATATTTTATTTTAACATAATTATTAATCCTACTATAATTTTTCTAATTTTCATTAATCCATTTAATAGTGCTTTCTATGGTATTAGCTATACTTCTAGGTCTATATTCAAGTTCTCTTGTTGACTTTTCATGTGAAAACTTAATGTTTCTTCTAACAACCTTTAGTGAATAGGAAGTAAAAAGAGGTTTTTGTTTAGTAAGTTTATAATAAATATTAGCAAGTGGCATAAGGGGTTTTATTATAAAATAAGGGATAGTTTTATTTATTTCTTTCTTCTTAGTTAATTGACTTAATAAGTTCATTAATTCTTTTAATGTAAAATACTTATTAGATAAAATATATTTATTACTACATTTACTTAAATAAGATATTTTAATAATAGCTTCTACTACATCTCTTACATCTACTAAGTCATATCCTCCATCTATTATAGCTGGGAATCCATCATTTAAATAAGATTTAATTAGAGTTGAAAAATTTCCATAGTGTTTATCATTAGGACCTATTATAGCTGTTGGAAAAACGCATATAGTTTTAAGTGTTCCCTTGACTGCTAATACTTCATTAGTAGCTATTGCTTTAGAAATTGCATAAGGAGAATACAAGTCCTTCTTATTTATACTATAACTTTCATCAATAATATCTCCACTCTTACCACTAAAAACATCAGTACTACTAACGTATATAAGTTTCTTAAAGTTATACTTCTTACACATATCAATAACATTTCTAGTTCCTAATACATTTATTTTATAGGCTTCATCATAATCATTAAGTTTAGTAGTAATATATCCAGCTGCATGAATACATATCTTTTCACATTTTTCCTTAATATTAAATATATCATCTAAACTAGCTATATCATTAATATTTCCTTTTTTAATTAATAATTTTTTATCTTCTATATCTATTTTACATCTATTTTCTATAGCTATTATACTAAAATCATTATTTGTTTTAAGTAAGCTATATATTAAATTAGTTCCTACTAATCCCGATGCTCCTGTTATAACGAATATCTTCTTCATATATATTTCTCCATAATAAAAAAGCCTAGTTTCTAGGCATTCATATTCTCATACTTATTTTTAAAGAGTAACAAAGCACTATTAAACTCTTCTTCATTATCAAGAGATATAAATACTTCATTATTATCTCTTATAATACTTTTTCTAATGCACATACTTTCTTCATCTAAAATACTAGATAAATACACATAAGTATTTTTACCACTAATTATCTCATCTACTATAATATAATCTTTATTGTCTTCTAAAGTAACTGTAACACATTCATTTTGCATGGCTTTTACCCTCCATAACAGGTTCACTTTCTACTAAATTTAGAACCTTAGTTTTTAAGCTTTTTTCATACTCATCATAATCTACTTTACCATTTTTATCAGCATATCCTTTAGCTACTAAATATTCCTCAAATGTAGAATAGTTATCAGCAAGTACTTCATCATTCTCATCTAAAGAAGATAATATTCTAATAACTTCATCCATATTACTGTTAGCTTCCGCACTCATACCCTTATAAACTCCATAAATAGCAATATCTGGTTCTTTATCATCTATTATACAAGAAGCTATATTAGCATTATTGTACCAATAATGTTGCATATCATTTGTTCTATAAGTTTCACTTTTTACTAAATCTCTATATCTTGATAAATACTCTGAGTAATGAAGTTTATCAGTAATACTAAAAAACTCTTTACTAGGCATTTCTTCCCCTGCCATAACAATCTGTGTATTAGGATTTACTTCATTATTTTTATTAATCATATTAGTAGTAACAGAACCAAACAAAATTCCAGCACATATTCCTAATATACAATATATTCTTCTATTTTTATTAACAAAAGCATTAAGTTTTTTTCTATTAACAACAACTTCTTCTTTATTAATACTATTATCTTTAGCCTTTTCATATTTATTCAAAACTAACAACCTCCTAAATGAATACTTTCTACGTATATATTACCATATAATAAACTATATTTCAATTATTTCTTATTACCAGAATCAAATATTATTTATAATACAAGGTATCAATTGTTTCTTTCTAGATATTAATCCTTTTACAAAGAAACCTTGCTCTATTACTATATTTTCATAAGAATTTTCTAGTACCTTTTTAGCATTTTCTGTATATAGAATAAATGATCCGTTTTTAAGTATATTAGTAATAACAAATATTACAAAACTATCTCTATTATAATTCTCCCAATCATTAAGTTCTTTTATAAATTCATCTTTTCTATTTAATATTTCTTCTTCATTCATAGAAACAACCTGTGCTGCAGAGAACTTAACATCATCTTTACTAAATTCCTTCATATCACTATGTATTATTTCTTCTATAGATTTATTCTTTATAGAAGAAGCTGCTTCAAACATTTCTTTAGAATACTTTTTATAATCAATATTACATATTCTACATAAGTCATCTACTACTTCTTTATCTTTTAATGTAGTAGTAGGACTAACAAAAGCTAAGGTATCAGAGAGTATTCCACTAAGCATTAACCCCGCCATTACATATGGAATTTCAATATTATTTTCTTTATATAAGTAATATAATATTGTATTAGTACTGCCTACTGACATATTCCTAAAGTTAATAGGACTATTAGTAGATATATTTCCTATCTTATGATGATCAATTATCTCTACTATTTCAGCCTCATTAAGGCCTATTACACTTTGACTTTCCTCGTTATGATCTACTAAAATAACTTTCTTCTTACTAAAATTATCCATTTCAGTTATTCTAAGTAATCCTTTACATATACCACTTTTACTAAGTACTGGATAATTATTATACTTAAGTTTTTTACTTCTTTCCATAAACTCATCAACATAATCATTTTCATATATAAAAGATGCTTTTCTAACATCATCTAAAGATATAGCATAATTACTAGTACATACTATTTTAGATGTTAAGAAACTTTTATATCCTGTCTTTATTATATTAACTTTGTTTTTTCTAGCAATAATAATATGTTCTTTTTTAATAGTAGCATTACCAGTTAATATTAATAACTTAATACTAGAATTAACAGCTTTTTCAATAATACTATGTCTATCAGCTACTATTAGAATATCATTAGAAGTTAGATTAACAGTCTCTATAAAGGTAGTACTTCTATATCCAGCAGATACTATATTACCTTTAATTTCATCATCAAATTTAAGAATCTTTTTTCCTTTAATAGTTTTAACTATATTATCATAGGAAGTATATATACTAGAATTTTCAAAGTCATACATTTCTTTAAGTAAATCTTTAGCAGTTAATATTCCTAAGAAACCACCTTTATCATCTATAATAGCAACACCAGTGGTATTATTATTAACCATAAAATCATGAACTTCCATTAAAGAAGTATATCCATTTAAACAAAAATCTTTATGATATTCAATATCCTTTATTTGTAACTTAACATCATTTAAGTAATAAGGTACTCTAACACCAAAATACTTTAGTACAAAAGTAGTCTCATCATTAATTTTACCAAGTACATAAGAAATACAGTTAACGCCTAGTTGTTTCTTAAGATATTCACACACTAAAGCACTTGTAACACTATCAGTATCTGGATTCTTATGACCAAATATATATACCTTTTTCATTAATTATATTTCCTTCCTACAAGTTAGAATACACACTATATATCTTTTTAAATATTTTACTATTATCACTTTGAATATTAATATAACTAGTACTACCTGGTTGATAAGCAAAGAAATCATAATACTTCTTACTCTTTAAAACAATAGTTATTATAAAAGAATCAATATTATTATTTAAATCCTTATATACACATAGTAATCTAAAACACTCATTTTCTATTCTAGAGCTTCTATCAAATATTTCACTTAGCACTTTAAAATATACATTCTTATTTTCATTAGATGCAATATCAATAGTAGTATATAACTTCTGATTCAAATTACTTGAACTCTTTTGTTGACCTAAAATTTGATTACCATTTGATATATCATAAAACTTTAAATTAGAAGCAACACCATATCCTATATTTTTTAATGTAATTTTTAAACTAGCAAAGTTCTTAATATTAATTTCATTCTCATTATATAGATACTTATACTTTTCTCCTAATAAGGAGTAATGAAACTTATATTCATCAAGCATATCAATAGATTCAATAAAATCAAGAACTACATGTGGCTGATGATTTTCTCTTGTTTGTGTTTTAATTCTTTTATTAACAGTATATATAGTAACAAATACAGGAATACCTATACTTAAGCAACTAAATACTATATTAAAAATAAACTGACTAATTTCTCCCACGATTCCTCCTATTATATTAGTTTTTTTTACATACAAAGTATACTTTATTTAAAACATAATTGTCAAGACATTATTCACTTCTTAGTGAAATAACAGGATCTTTCCTACTAGCTATAAAAGCAGGAATATAACCACCTATTACAGTAAGAACTGTACTAAGAATAATTAGACCTAGTGCATGTAGTGGATTAAGCATAGCAACACCAGTAAGCCCACTTACATTCTTAATTAAAGCATTAATTGGGAATGTAAGAGCATAGGTTATAGCAACACCTAAAACTCCAGAAAATAATCCTAAAATACATGTCTCTGCATTAAATACTCTTGTAATATCTATTCTTCTAGCACCCAATGCTCTAAGAACACCAATTTCCTTAGTTCTTTCAAGAACAGAAGTATATGTAATAATACATATCATAATTAAACTAACTATTAGAGATATAGCTGCAAATGCAATAAGTACAAAAGTAATACCATCCATAATATTTTTAGTCATAGCAGATATAGACTGAGCTAAATCAGTATACACAATAGGTTCTTTATATTTATCTAAATATGAAAGGACCTTATCCTTAGATTCAAAATCCTTTGGATATATCATTACCATATATGGGGCCTCATCAGAACCTAAGGTAGATAAAAACATACTTTTATTATCAGGTAACATATCTACACTAGTAAAAATATTTTTATTAGTTATATTTTGTGCTTTTACTATATCTGATTCTTTATTAACTTTAATAACTTCCTCATCTAATTTATCACTATAACATATACCAGGAGCTAAAAGTCCAATATTAGCACTCTTATTTTTTCTAACTACTCCTACTATTTTTAATGATAAATTTTTAGAATTATACATATTTTCATAATTAGTATTTGGCATAAAAGTATTAAAAGGTGTCTTACTATAAAATTCATTATTATAAATAAGTTTATATTCTTTACCTATTATTTCTTTAAAATTAATATCTTCTTTAGTCTCATCAAACCCTAACTTAGCATAAGTTTCCTTATCAAGTCTATTCTTAGTATCTACTACTAATATTAAATCAGTTACTTCTTTAGGATAAGTTCCCTCAAGTAATTCATAATTCTTTTCTAAATAAGAAGGATACTTGTCGCTAGTTGTAGTTGGAAAAGTAATTAATCCAATATTTTTCATACTAGACATATTTTGCATATCCTTGTATGACTCAAGATTTAAGGAAAGAGATACAGCCTCATATTTATTGCCTTTTTTAGTAATAGTATTCATAGATGTAAGTCGGACATATCCTAACATATGACTTATATCAGGATCAATATTCTTTACATATGAAATAAATTTATCATCCATATTATTCTTATGATTAACTACATTCTCAAGTGCATCATATAATATCAATTTATTACCATCGGCATATTCTCCATTTCCAATTAAAGAATCAGTTAGGTTACTTTTAGCTTCATTCATTTGTTTCATATTTACTTGAGTAACTTCACTAGATATCATTATAGGAAATTCACTCATAGCATCACTTTGAAATTGATCAATTTTTCTTTGAAACCCAGTAGATAAGCTAAGTATTACAGCTATACCAATAATACCAATAGATGATGCAAAGGATGTTAAAAATGTTCTACCTTTTTTAGTTTTTAAATTATTAAAACTAAGTGATAAAGCAGTTAAAAAAGACATACTAGTCTTTTTTAGACTAAATTTCTTATCATATGCTATAGTTTTAGTCTCATTACTATCACTTATAATCCTACCATCACCAAACTCAATAATTCTTGTAGAATATTTTTTTGCAATATCAGGATTATGTGTAACTATTATAACTAACCTATTTTTAGATAATTTTTTAATAAGCTCCATAATTTCTTTACTAGTCTTGGTATCAAGAGCTCCAGTAGGTTCATCGCATAATAAAATTTCAGGGTTATTTGCAAGAGCTCTAGCAATAGCTACTCTCTGCATTTGACCTCCAGATAATTGATTAGGCTTTTTATGAAGATGATTTTCTAGTCCTACACTTTTAAGTAACTCTAGAGCCCTTCTTCTTTTTTCTTTCTTCCCAACACCACTAAGAGTCATACCCATTTCAACATTAGATATAATACTTAAATGTGTTATTAAATTATAATTTTGAAAAATAAATCCAATAGAATTATTTCTATAGGCATCCCACTCTTTTAAAGTGAAATTCTTAGTACTCTTTCCCTTTATAATTAAATCTCCACTATCATATCTATCAAGACCACCAATTATATTTAAAAAAGTAGTTTTACCACTTCCAGAAGTTCCTAAAACAGCAACAAATTCTTTATCCCTAAATGATACGCTTATATCATCTAGTGCTTTAGTTTCAATCTCACCAATCTTATAAGTTTTTTTAATATTATTTACTGTTAGCATCTTTTATCTCCTTTATTTTATTAATACCCTTATGATCAATTCTCTCCCATGATACTTCCTTTTTAAATATACTTATTAGTAGACAAGGAATATAAGAAACTAGGAATATAGGATTGAATAAAAGTGTCTTACTAAGTAATTTTTGATCTATATTAAGTTTACCTTCTTCTTTAAAAAGCACAATAAATGTAAAAAGCATGAGAATAACATATATTACAACAATTGTCTTAAAAAATGACATGACAAATATTCTATAATTAATACTAGATATAATAATATTTCTACATATTTCTATTAAATCAATAGATATAACAACTAAGCAACCACTTATTATTAATAAATAAGGCAGTAATCCAACCTTATTACCAAAATTATTTTTAACTTGTTTAAGTCTCTTTTTTCTAGATTGAAAGAATCCCTTTATCCATCTAACTCTTTGTTTAATAGATACACTCATCTTAGTAGGTTGTTCATCAAAATATATAGCTTTTTTATTATATGTTGTTGGTATCTTTTGAGCTGCTGCATAAAGAGTAAGTTCATAATCCTCTGTTAAAGTATTAAAAGGAAAACCATTCCACTTCTCTATAAGTTTACCACTAATAAAAAAACCTGTTCCAGATATAATAATAGTCTTATTCTTCTTTATCTTCTGTTCATTAAATAATGTATTAATCATTGAAAATGTTAATTCAGAGCACGTACTAATAACATTAACAGGATTAGAAATATTTCTATATCCAGCTGCTATATCATAACCTTTATTCCATGACTTAAGCATTTCTTTAATAAAATTCTTATCAAGTGTATTATCAGCATCTAATATAAAATATAAATCATAATGATTATTAGTAAGTATATATTTAATAGCTTCATCTAAAGCATAACCCTTTCTAGGTCTAATAGGTTTAGGCCTAATAAATATATTAGCTTTATACTTTTTAACAATTTCACAAGTAGGATCTTTTTCATCCTCTACAATAACATAAACCATACTCATATTTTTTACCTGGGAAGAAATACTTTTGAGTAAGTTTTCTATAACTCTGGATTCATCTCTAGCTGGTATTAAAATAGCAAATTTATCACCTTCATGTTTACTAAGAACAATACTACTCTTTTTATTCTTTATAATCATCATTAAAAATAATATGCATCCTATAATGATAAGTAAAAGTCCTAATATATAAAAATATTCCATTTATTTCCTCATTTCTTTTTAATAATAATATTATTAAGCCATTTATTATTATTTCTTATTGAAAAATATCCCATAACACTTATAATTAAACCACCTATGGTATCAATTATCAAGTCTTTCATAGTGTCCGCAACAGCAGCATGTCCTATAAACTGTTTACCATTTTCAAGCATAAACTTCTGCATATTTGTTAAGAAAAATTCATCCATTGTATATTCAAATATTTCCCATACAACTCCAGCGGCCATAGTAAAACATAATGCAAATAAAGCAACAACAAAAGGAGAAAACTTAATCTTTGTACTTCTATCATCCAATGAAAGAAGAATAGAAAACCCAAGTATTCCAAGCATTATAGCACTAGTAAAATGTAACATTTCATCCCAGTAAGCATAGGTATAAAAGAAACCTTTAAGTTCACCTAAAAATGCTGCACCATATAAAAATAATACAAAAGATATATATAGTGGCTCAGGTATATCAAGTTTTAATTTTTTTGCAGCAATACTTGGAACAAAAAAAGCAAATACAACTAGAACACTAACCATAATAGTTAGAAAAGTTTCTGGTTCATAAGTCTTAGATATAATTAACTTAATAATTAAAAAAACAATAGGAATTGACACTGATAAAAGAACAAAAGCTGGAATAATCTTACTTAATTTTAATTTAATTTTTTTCATTATATTTTTACTCCTTTATTTAAGTATTTCTTCAACTCTATTAAGTGTATCTTCATATGAAGTCTTACTTCTATTATCTATATTAATAATATATTTACTACTATAAACATATTTATGCCATATTTTATCATTACTTGAATCAAGTGCTATGGTTTTAACTCCAGGAGTTAAAACCTCTTGTCTATACTCAATACTTTGATTATCAAACAACTCTAAAGAAGGAGCACTTACTACTCTAATATATATTCCTTTATTATATAAATCTTCACTAATTTTAATAGCCTTATGAACATCACAACCAGATGCAATTATAATACCACTAGTTCTAACAACTTCTTTTTTAATTATGTATGCACCATTTAAAGTAAGCATGGAATTACTAATATCTAACTTCTTATATTTACTAGATGATATAATTAAACATACACTCTTATTATTATTAATAATATAATTCCAGCTTCCTACAATCTCATTAATATCCGCGGGTCTTAGCAAAACAATATTAGAAACACTTCTAAGGGTTCCAATACTTTCACAAGACAAATCACTTTCATCATGCACAAATATATATGTACTTGCTAAATTCATTTTAGCACCTAATCTTAAACCTGAAAGAACAGCATCTGCTGAAGATAACTTTAAAGAACAATTGCACCTTATATTACTTAGAGATAAACCATTTAATATATCACTACATAAACTTTCTCTTTTACCAATATAAATATTCTTACCAAACTTGTTGCTAATTTTAAAATCTTCACCTTTTTTTAAATATGTTCTAGATAAATCAAAGCAATCACATGAAGCACTAATATAAAGAGGAAACAAATCAGAAAGTAAATTCATTAGCTTACCATTAGTAATAGTAAGTTCCTCCTCAAAAGTACTATCAGCATTCATCTTAACCTTATTTAAATTAATATCATATTTATTATTTAAAAGCATTAAAACATTCTTAGATAAAGCATTATTAGTATTCATAATAGCATTATATTTAAGTTTCCATTCATTATATTTATTATCGTTTCTCTTACTTTGAATATTTCTTAATTCTAAAGCGGCATCTTTAGATATATAAAATGGTACTGGATTAACACCCATCTTATTTTTAATATTAAGTAGATCATCACTCTCTAACATTGTATTATATACTTTGTTAGTATTTTCATACTTACTACCAATTCCTATAATACTTTTGATCTCAATAATAGAGGGTTTATCCACAATACTTTTTGCTCTTAAAATAGCTTTATCTATAGAAAGATTATCCTCTGCATTAATAATACTCTCTGTACTCCATCCACATGCTTCAAATCTTTTAAGTATATCATCATCAAATACATTATCACAATTTCCATCTTTTACAACCCTAGATGATTCATAAAGAACTATTAAAGAACCTAATTTTAAAGATCCTGCCAAAGAAGCTCCTTCATAACAAATTCCTTCCATTAAATCGGCATCTGTTACATAGGAATAAACATTATAATTGAATAACTCCTTAGACACATTGTTTTTTAAATATTCACAACCTATCGCTTCACCTATTGCAATTCCAAAGCCTTCACCACAATGTCCACATGAATATTCAACACCAATTTTTTTATTAACAACCGGATTAAGTGAAACTGTATTATTAAACTTATTATAATTTTTCAAATCATTAAAATCTATAGGATAACCAGATAAAAACAACACACTATATAAAAGAGCACTAGTATTATGAGATCCCACTATAAATCTATCTCTTCCTAACCAAAAGCCATCATTTTTATTAAACACTAAATGATTAGCAAATAAGGAATAAATAGTTGCAGCACCAGAAAGTGTAGAGCCAGGATTACCTACTTTACTTTCATTTATCATGTCTAATGCTAAATTTCTAATTGTATTAATTATTTTTTTATCCATACTTCTTTTTATTACTCCACTTAAGACAAATTATATCACATAAAATTTGATAAGTAAATTTACAACAAAATGTATACTTTTTACATTAAAATGTAAATTTACAATCATATAAATCTTGTAAGTAAATCCTCTTCTCTATAATTATTTCACTTTTTTTAGATACTCTATTAATTTTTTCGATTTCTTCAACTAAACATATACATAACACAATAAGAATCAAATACAATATTATAAATCCCTTTTTCATTAATAACTTATCTTTCATTTTTTTCCTTCTTTCATATTAATGATATCACATACATTTATTCGTGTCAATAGTTTTATGCATTTTTTAAACAATTGTTTGACTATATAAAAAAAACGTGATATTATTAATACAAGAGGTGAAGAAATGGAAAAATTAACACTTAGACAAGAAGAAATGCTTAAGGTAGTAAAGAAGTTTATTGCTAAACACGGATACTCTCCAACCGTAAGAGAAATAGGAGATATTATGGGACTTAACAGTTCTGCTACTGTATTTGTTCATTTAAAGAATTTAATTGCTAAAGGTTACTTATCACAAACAAGTAGTAAATTTAGAACTCTTGATGTACTAGTACCAAATGAATATGAAAAAAAGAATGAGAATAACACTGCAGTACCTTTAATAGGAAATGTTTCTGCTGGTAACCCAATAGAAGCTATTGAGCGTCCTTGTGAATATTTCTATGTACCTAGTCATATGATTCCTAAGAACTCTGAGGTTTTTACTTTATTAGTAAAAGGTGATAGTATGATAAATGCAGGTATTAATGATAAAGATATTTTAGTTGTTAAGAAAACTTCAGTAGCAAAAAATAGAGATATTATTGTTGCTCTACTTGAAGATAATACTGTAACTTTAAAGAGATATTTTAAAGAGGATAATCATTTTAGATTACAACCTGAGAATGATAATTACTCTCCAATTATACTTAATGATGTTGTAGTTCTAGGTATAGCAGTTGGATTATATAGAAACTTTTAGTACTTATTAATTAATAAAAAAAGAAATAATAAATAGTTGTTATTTCTTTTTTTATACTATATATTATTTTTGTAATAACATAAATGCCATAAATACAAATAGTAATATAAATACTATAGTACCATTAATTTTTTCATGCTTTTTAGTTTTATTATTAATACCTACTGCCATAGATAATAAGAATCCACCTACTAGACCACCTATATGACCAGCAATATCTATGTTAGGTATTAGAAAGCCTAAAAATAAATTTACTATAATAACTGGCAATATAGAACTTCTAAGCATTCCATCAATAGTAGCTCTAAAATTATATGAAAAGTATAATAAACTACCAAAAAGTCCAAATATAGCACCAGATGCTCCAACACTAAAATTATTACTAAATACACATGAGAATACTCCTCCCATAACAGCACTTAATAAATATATAATTAGATACTTACCCTTACCATAATACTTTTCTATTTGTGGTCCTATTATATAAAGAGCATACATATTAAAGAATAAGTGTAGAATACTACCATGTAAAAACGCATAAGTAAGAAGTCTATATACTTCACCACTTCTAACTAAATAAGCTTGTGATGCAAAATTACTAATAAATGCATTATTATTACCAATAAGCATTAGTCCATATATTAAAACATTAAGTAATATTAAACCATATGTAACATAGGGTTTCTTACTTTTATAAATCTTCTCAAACTTCTTTTCATCATTCTTACCTTTTTCATTAAGATCTTCTGTCATAGAGAAAAAATCTATAGGACCTGCTTTCTTAGCTGAAATCTTTTCTTTAATATTAGGAAATTTCTCAATAATAGTCTTATTCTTTTTTATATCTACTATCTTATTAACTTTAATAGTCTCAATATTCTTTACTTCATCTACTTCAACATTCTCACTTGTATTAGCTAGTATATTAACTATATTCATTTTAAGAGAAAAAGTCTTTCTCTTAATATTTTTCATTATATAATTAACCTTAGCTAGATCCTGCTGATACTGTGCATTATTATGTAAATAGTTACTATTAATTCTAATAAGTTTAACATCTTTTTCTAAGTTTTCAAGCCATATCTCATCTTCTACTCCTCTTAGTAAAACAGGCTTATAATCTTCTTGAACAATAAAGTAATGAATTAACTTCATAACAACATCATCTTTACTTTTAACACTTAATTGTGACATATATTTCCTCCAACATTAATATTATTTTACTCTCTTTCATACATTTAGTAAAGGAGAATATTAAATGACTATTAAAAAAATACTTAAATTTATATTTATATTATTTACTTGGTTTGTATCATCCTTACTTATTAGGTATGATAGTTCTTACTATAATTCACTATCTATACCTTCTATTGCATTACCACCTAGTATAATAAGTATATCATGGGTAATACTATTTATTTTAATAACTATTAGTATATACATAGTAACAAGTAAGACTAATATACTTAAAAACAAAGACTATCTATATATATTAATAACTAACTATATTGCATGTCAATCTTTTACTCTAGCATTCTTTAAACTAAGAAGTCCTTTCTTTGCTTTTGTATTAACAGTAATAATCTTTATAACAAGTATATATTTATACATAGAGACAAAGAAAATAGATAAGAAGGCTTCTTATTTACTAGTGCCTTATACTTTGTACTCACTATATGCTCTTATACTTTCTATAGTAGTATTTACTACAAATTTTTAAACTTATCTAAAATATCATTAAATTCCTTAGGTAAAGGACTTACAAATTCCATTACTTTACCTGTAATAGGATGCTCAAAAGATAAATAATAAGCATGTAACATTTGTCCATAGTCATTAATAACTCTCTTACCATAAACTTTATCATTAATAATACTATGGCCTATAAAATTCATGTGTACTCTTATTTGATGAGTTCTTCCAGTTTCTAGACTTAGTTCTAAAAAAGTACTATTCTTATACCTATCAAGTACTATAAAGTTAGTAACAGCTTTTTTAGAGTTAACTTCTGTTACACACATCTTCTTTCTATCAAGTTTACTTCTACCTATAGGAGCATCTATCTTACCTGTATTTTCATTAATAACTCCATCAGCTAAAGCTTTATATTTTCTTTTAATAGTTTTATTTTTAAATCCACTAGCAAGTATATTATGTACCTTATCTGTTTTAGCTATAACTAAAATACCAGATGTATCTTTATCTATTCTATGAACTATTCCTGGTCTAAACTCTCCTCCTACTTTACTAAGAGTCTTAGAATGATGTATTAAAGCATTAACTAGTGTATTACTATAATTTCCAGGTGCTGGGTGTACTACCATTCCACTTTTCTTATCAACTACTATTAAATACTCATCTTCATATAGTATATTAATATCTATATTCTGTGGTAAAACACTAGTATTTTCTTCTAAGTTATTAATAGTAATTACATCATTCATTTTAAGAATATAGCCTTGTTTTACTTTAATATCATTAACTAATATATCACCATTTTTAAGATGTTTTAAAATCTTACTCCTAGTAATTAATAACTTATCACATAAATAAACATCAGTTCTTATTAAGTCTTTTTCTTCTATTATTTTTATTTCCATTTTCTTCATCCTTTACTTATCTCATAAACTAAATATATAGCACCAAATACTAAAAATATATCTGCTACATTAAATATAGGTGCATTATAACTTCCAATTTGAAATGATATAAAATCTCTTACGTAACCAAAATATATCCTATCAATTAAGTTTCCTATTAGACCACCTATAATAAAAGAAAGAGGCAAACATACTCTTTTATTATTATTCTTTATATACTTAAGACTCTCTATAATTAAATATATTAGCATAATAAGAGATATTACTATTAAAAACCATAGTTTTCCTTGTAATATAGAAAAAGCAGCTCCATTATTAATAGTAAATACCAAGTATAGAAAATTCTTTATTACACATATTTCATCAATCATATTAGTAGATGCTATAATCTTTAATACTTGATCAAAAAATACAATAAACAAGGATATAATACTATATTTTAAAACATTCTTTCTCATGTACCTATTATAATTAAAATTTACTAACATATCAAGTTAAATCAACTAATATAACATCTTCTCCTATTTTCTTAATATGACTAAAATCTATACTAACGATATTTTCACTATTAAAAATGCCCTTTAAAAACTTACTTCTTTCTATTACAAACTTAAATATCTTACCATCAATTACATTTATTTCTACATCAATAATTTTTCCTATCTTACTTCCATCTTTTATATTAATAATATCTTTCTTTTGTATATCAGATAATTGCATATGTGTCCCCTTTATAAAGTATATGCTACTTAATAAGTCTTCTAACATTATTGATAGCAGTTTTTTCAATTCTAGATACTTGTGCTTGAGATATATCAATATCAGATGCTATCTCACTTTGAGTCTTACCAACAATATATCTTTCTATTAATACTCTTCTTTCTCTTTCTTTTATCTTAAGTAAAGCTTTCTTCATACTCATAAGTTCATCCTTATTATATCTTTCCTTCTTATCTTCAAGCTGATCAAGTAAATATATAGTATCTCCTCCATCATTATATATAGGATCAAATATACTCATAGGTTCATTAAGAGAAAGAAGAGCTAGAGATACATCATATTCAGTTATAGAGAAATGTCTAGCTATTTCACTACTACTTGGTTCTCTACCATTTTCTAGTATGAATTCATCCTTATAAGAAAGAATCTTATAAGCACTTTCTTTAATACTTCTACTTATTCTAACACTATTATTATCTCTTACATATCTCTTTATTTCTCCTAGAATCATTGGTACTGCATATGTAGAGAACTTTACCTCATGTGCTAAATCAAAATTATCTATTGCTTTTATAAGACCTATACATCCTATTTGAAATAGATCATCTAGATTATCACTCTTACCCATAAAACGTCTTAGAATACTTAAAACTAACTTTAGGTTTCCATTAACAAGTAATTCTTTAGCATAAACATCACCACTTTGATATCTAATAAATAACTTATTCATTTCATCACTACTTAGTACTTTAATTTCACTAGTATTAATACCTGTTATTACAACTTTATTTCTTGCCATAAAATTATTCTCCTTCTATATATATTGATTAATACTCTTTTTATTTATACAAAATAAGTGTATAATCAATTAATAAGGAGAATACTTATGTTATTAAAAGATAAGATAGAATTACCAAAATATTCACTAAGAGAGGAGATTATTAATTCGTGTTCACATGGATTAGGCTCTATACTCTCTATTATAGGTCTTATATTACTACTAATAAAAACAGTGGGGTCTCATAATACTATTGGTATAGTATGCTGCTGTATATATGCCTTAAGTTTAATAGTTCTTTACTCATGCTCTTGCTTGTATCATGGTCTTAAGCATAATAATGGTAAGCGTGTACTAAGAATAATTGACCACTGTAGTATATATTTATTAATAGCGGGTACTTATACACCATATACTCTTTTAACACTAAAGGGGAGCTTAGGATTAACTTTATTTATAATAGTATGGTCTATAGCAGTTTTAGGAATAGTACTGAATGCTGTAGACTTAAAGAAGTTTAAACTATTTTCTATAATATCATATATATCTGCTGGATGGGTTATTATATTTGCACTTCCACCTATAAAAAATGCATTACCTAAAGAAGGATTAATTCTTTTAGTAATAGGAGGAATACTTTATACCATAGGAGGACTCATATATGCTTTAGCTAAGAAATATAAATACTCACACTCTATATTTCATATATTTGTTCTTATAGCATCAATTCTACATTTTCTATCTATATATTTTTATGTAATATAAAAAGAATATAAAAAAACTTCTTAAGGCATTGCCTCAAGAAGTTTTTTAGATATTAATATCTACTTCCGCTATTTCTTTTTTCTGCTTTTCTCTTATCTCTACATTCTTTACAACGAGCTGGTTCATTTTCAAAACCATGATCCTTATAAAATTGTTGTTCATTAACAGTAAAAGTAAATTCGTTACCACAATCTTTACAGATTATTTTCTTATCTTCCATAATATTTCCTTTCTAATCTAATTTAATATTCTAACTACTTCGAAAAAGGAAATATGAACTATATAAATTAAACTAAGTGAATTATAACACATCATTTATCAAATGTAAATACAATTGACTACTAAATGTATTGTTTTTCATTTATAGTATATGTCATAAATAAAAACTTTATACAAAAATAATTATTTGTTATTTAAGTTTAGTAACATCATCACTATGTATTACCCTTTGTTTAATAGTTATTAGAGTGTCATTAAGTCTTTCTTCTACTCCATTAAGTAAGCATGTTTTGTGTAGCTTAAGAGATTTCTGTACTGTTTTATAAGTATATAAATCATTTCTAAGAATACTTAGCTCTTGCTCACTTTTAGTAGGATCTTTAAGTTGATTCTCTACTTTTTCTATGTATGCATCATTCTCTAATTGAGATGATACTATCTCTCCTATGTAATAGCTAATTTTCATATTACCACTAAACATACCAAGTAAATTATTAAGAGAAACAATTAACTCTTCATTACTTAAAGTACCACTAGAATAAGATTCTATTATATTCTTAAGCACGTTTTTAGGATTATTTATAGCATAGCTTTCATGAAATTCTAAAGCAAGTAAACATCCGCCTTTATTATTTCTTAAAATAGTATCTTTTTTAATGCCTTCAGTAATAGCTGCTTTTCTAGCTTCTAGAAGTTCTACTTTTATTTCTTTAGCTCTATCACTATCTTCTTCTTTTCTAGAAATAAGATCTTCTTGCTCTTTTAATAATTTCTTTACACTTTCACTAGTATAGTTACAATCATCCATTCTATCTTCAAAATATTCAATAGCATCATCAAAATAACCTATGTAAGTATCAAAGTCAAGTGGTCTTTCACTATGATTTAAATCAATTCCTTCATTTTCATCAGGAACATTAGGTATAATATTATAAACTAAATTCAAATCATTTTGTATTTCATCCATTTATTGCTCCTTCTAGTTTTCAGTCTTTTCTAAATGTTTATATATTGCTTTTATTGTATCAGGATCACTAACATTTTCTACGAATGTCTTATCATTTTCTATTTCTTCTTGTAATAATACTACATTTTTTGTTAATTCATCATTTTCTTTTACTTCACAAGCAAGAAAATAAGTAATTCCCTTATATAATATCTGTCTTATGATAATATAATTCTTTCCATCATCCAACTCTAGAATTTTATTAGTTTTATTTTCCATTATCTTCCTCCCATAGTTGGAGCATCTACTAGACCCATATCATCATATATATCTGCTGCTCCAGCAGGTTTCTGTACTGTATCTACAAACGACTCATTAAACATGTCATCTACAGCATTATTTAAATTATTTTCTTCAACTGGTGGCAAAACTACATTTTCAATATTAGTAACTCCTCCACCTGCAGGTATTTCAACCTTTGCAGCTTCATCGATTTCAGCTTGAACTTTTGCAGCATAAGTTTCTGCAAGTGAACTTAAAATTCTATCAAACTCTAATGCATTAACTTCATAATAAATATTACCATTTGCATCTATTTTAGTAACTACAGGGCAAGAACCATATATTTTTCCATTAACATCTATAAAGTTACCTTTATCAAAAAATACACTCACTTCTTCTCCACTAGGTAATTTAATTACTTTACTCATTCCCTCTAAACCATTATTATATCCTTCTTGGAATACATAAGAACCAGGAGAAGCTATAGGATTTTCTATATCTTCATTTTTCTTTTCTTCTTCAGGTTTTTCTTCAGGTTTTTCTTCTGGTTTTTCTTCAGGTTTTGGAGTAGGAGTCACAGGAACATCTGGAATATCTGGTTTAACATTTCCTCCATTGCCTCCTCCGTTATTTGTGATTTCCTCTTTAACATATGGTTCTTTAATAAATTCACTCTCTACATATTTATAATCAGGCATATTTACATCTTCAGCTTTTAACTTATTAATATCACCTAAACCACTATGTAACAACAAGAACGAAACAGCTGCTAAAGTCATAAGAATTATTCTCTGTTTATTTCTATTCCAAAAATTTTGTACTTTTTGTTTAAGACTTAGTGGTGCATCTTTAATACCCGTAACTTCTCTCTTTTTTCCTTTATTTAAATTAATATCATCTAAAACCGCTAAGGCTTCTTTTTTTTCTTCTGGAGTAAGACTTAAATTCTCGGTATCTAGGTAAGCATCAAATTCATTTGGCTTGCTAGTATAATTATTGTTTTCTTCTTGATTATTTTCTTCTTGATTCCATGGTAAGTCAGAGGTTTTTACTTGCTCAGCATCC
>JAVVTI010000005.1:31194-40092 GCA_036653735.1 Bacilli bacterium
ATTATTTTCTTCTTGATTCCATGGTAAGTCAGAGGTTTTTACTTGCTCAGCATCCACATATGGTATATAAGATTCTTCTTGTTCAAGTTTATTTTCTTCTTGATTATTTTCTGTACCAATAAAAGGTGGAACTGGTAATTCTTCTTCAACTGGTTTATTACCTAACAAATCATCATTAAAATTCTTTATGTTTTCACTAGTAGTTGGAATGCTCTGAGTATTATTAGGTATATCATTAACTATTTTATCATTAACTTTATGCTCTAAATCACCATTATTTAAAGTATAATATTCATTTGGCTTATTATAAACAGGAATTGGAGTTACAACACCGCTATGAACTCTGCTGTCATCTAACTCATTAAAGTTAAATCCATCTATATTATTTTGTCTATTAGGAGTATTATCTACTGATACTTCAGGATTTAAATTAACTCCAGGAGTATGCCTAAGAACATTTGTATTATCAAGATTATTAACTCTTGCTTCTACTTTAGTTATAACTTCATTAAGTTTACTTGTTATACCATTAAGTATACAAGTTTCTTGTAAATTAAGAGCCTTTTCTGTAGCCTTATAGATATATAAATTATTTCTTAGAACTTCTATTTCACTAGAAGTCTTAGTAGTATCATTTAACTGTGATTCAGTTCTACTTATAAAAATATTATTATATAACTGTGACGCTTCTATTTCATCTAAATTGTTGTATATTTGTAAATCTCCATTAAATATATCTCTTAAACCATTTAATGAACCTAATAATTGCACATCATCAATAGTACCATTACTATATGATGATATAATACTTTGTAACTCTGCCTTAGGATTTATAGAGTTATACGCATCATTAAACTCAGTAGCAATTAAACAACCACTAACATTATCCCTTATCTTAGTATTTGCCTCTTTTGCTTCATTAATTGCCTTTTCTTTAGCAGAAGTAAGTTTCTCATTAATACTTTCTACTTCATTATTGCTTTTTATAATATCCTCATTATAAGTAATTAATTCTTGCCTACTTCTCTTAATTATTTCATCATTAGAAGTAATTAATTTATTAACAGTTTCTTGTTTCTTATCAATTTCTTCAACTTCCTTAACGTGATCTATATCATTAAAAGCTTTAGCTCTGCCTATAAAAGTAGTATGAACTGCTTTTATAGACTTATAATTATCAGATAAACTATTATAATTTTCATTTTCAATAAGAGAATCTTCTATTTCTTTTGTAACTCTTTCTATATCTTTTTTCTTGTTTTCTATCTCTTTAACAATTACTTCTAGTCTCTTTTCATAGTTTTCTACTTCACTACTAGTATAACTACTTTGCTTTATTTTTTCTTCCAAACCATCTATAGTTGCATTATAAAGTGAAATAATATCTTTTAAACTAACAGGATCTTCTTCTGGAGTATTAACATCTAGTGTTCCATCTAAATTAGGTAATGAATTAACTAAATCCTCTAAATTCCCAAGCACATCTTCATTTATTGTTGGATTAGCATTTGTAGCATTAGGCATAACACCTAATATATTATTTAAATCATTAATTAAATCTTGATTCATAACTATACCTCCTTATTTCTATAATATAATTCTATATTATATCTTAAATCTTTTATTTCTATGATATCTTTAAAGTCTTTAATATCATAACCTAGTATTTTTAAAGACTCTATAATCTTATTAGTATCTTCTGTATATTCAGCATTGACTTCTTTCCATACCTCAGCAGTACCATCTTTAATTTCTCTAACAGTAAGTTTATTTTTAGTATTAACTTCCCTTACTCCTGCAACACTTTGTACATAAGTACTATTCCAAGGTGTCCAAGGAGTATACTTAAATGTAGAAGTTCTAGTTGCTCCTGTTTGAGGAGCTACAGAGTAATAATTACCTGTAATTGAATCAACATTGTTATACCATTTATAACCTGTTGCAAATGTATCATAATCTTTATAGCAGTCACCTGGATTAGTTAAATAATAAGTCTTTTCTCCAGCTGCTGTTTTACTATTACTTGGAAAGTAACTTCTTTCTTCTTGATTATATTTATACCATTTATATAATATTCTATCTCTTCCTAAATCTTGACAAACAGCAGCTGGTCCTGTACAAGGTGTAGAACTATTAACCCACTGTCCATAATCTCCACATGAGGTCTTATCAGGTGATGATGATCCTACTGTACATGAAGCACAGTAACCATTTATACCAACTTCTTTATCTCCACCTGTTCCACAAGTATAAAACTCTCCTGCTGGAACATTATATCCATTACTACTCTTATCACATGTTTGAAAAGAAACATCTATTTGACCAGGTTTAGCTGGATTAGTACATCTATAATACTTATTAGGACTTACCTTAGTTCCATCATTAGTCTTAGTAAATGTTCTAGTTCTGCTTCTTATAACTACTCCACCTTCATTATAATTATATCCAGCTGGTCTAGTTTCACTATAGTCTGGTGCTCCATTTTTCATATAATAGATCTTCTCAGTACTATGATTTAGAAGTTTATACCACTTAACTACATTTGCAGTCTCATTACTTTTATTTACATATCCTTCAGCTGGACTGCTTACATAGAACTCTTTTACTTCACTGGCATTTACTTTATTATTAGGATAATATAAAGAACTCTTTATATTCCATAAATATTGTTTATCTCTATAAGAATAATACTTAATATTTCTTACTGTCTTATATTTCTTATATGGAACTTCATTGTACCAGTAACTTTCTTCCTTACCTAGACTAGCCTCTTCAGCATCAAGATATTCAACTTTATAAGCAAACTTAATATCACTCTCATCTGCCTTCAAATCTTTTTCTTTGCCTTTTTTAAAACTACCATATAGTTTCTCACTATTTAAAGAATCACACATTAAAATAGGTACATAATGTAACTTCTTACTCTCAAGGCTACATACTTTAACATATGTTCCATCATTTTTACAGTCTTTATACTTACTCTTATCAAGTAAACCTAGGCTAACAAGTTCATCAAGTGTAACCTTCTCACATATTCCTTTAGCAGTAGGTAAACTCTTAGAATTATTAGCGTAATACTCTTTACCAGCTTGTAATAAAGTATTTTCTTTATCAAACTTAACTGGTTTCTTACCACCCATACAACCTCTAAGTAAGAAAAGTAATATAATAATTCCTAAAATAGCAAATAATATAATAGCAATTATCTTCTTGTTATTATTATTTTTCTTTTCCTTAAAATCATCTTCTTCATAAGAATACTCATTTTCATACTTATTTTCTTTATTTTCTTCCATATAACTCTCTCCTAACATATTCTACCTATAAATATGATAACATATATTTATTAAACACGCAAACACTTTTATACGAAAAAAAATAAAACTTTTATTTTTTATTTTTTACTATACTTTCATAACTAGTTTTAATTTTTTTATTACTTTCTTTTCTATTCTTGATATATAGCTTTGAGATATTTCTAATATGTCTGCTACTTCCTTTTGAGTATATTCTTTAGTATTTAAAAGTCCATATCTCATTATCATAATCTTTCTATCTCTTTCATTTAATTTATGTATTTCTTCTAACATAAGCATAAGATCTAGTTTATTTTCAAATTCTTTTTCTACTACATTAATCTCAGTACCAAGTATATCCTCCAGATGCAATTCATTACCATCACAATCTGCATTTATAGAATCTTCAAAACTTATTTCACTAGTTTTCCTCTTATTTTTTCTTAAAAACATTAGAATTTCATTATCTATACATCTTGATGCATATGTAGCTAGTTTTATATTCTTATCTAACTTATAAGTATTAATACCTTTTATTAATCCAATACTTCCTATACTAACTAAGTCTTCTAAGTCATAGGGAGAATTATCATATTTCTTAGCAAGAAATACAACAAGTCTTAAATTATGTTCTATAAGAATATCTCTAGCATGACTATCTCCCTCACTTGAAAGAATTATATACTTAAGTTCATCTTCCTTACTTAATGGAGGAGGTAATATATCAGTACTACCAACATAAAAAATATTATTGTTCTTTCTAAATAACTTCATTATCTTTTCTATCATTTTATCCCCTTTACTAAATTAGCATTAAGTATGCAATTTATCCCTTCTATATTAAACTCTTTACTAGTAATACCTACTACTATATTATTAAATGCACCTATACTTTCTATTATTACTTTATTAGGTACAATACATTTAAGTAATCCATGACCATCTATTGTGTCATAAGGAACTAGTAGACTTCTATTATTAATGGATGCCTTAGTTAATTCTTTACTATTAGTAACAATAACCATTCTCCTTTTATATGGCTCTATCATATTATTAGCAGTATCAAGGTAACCTCTTAACTTATATGTTTTATCATCTAGATATATGTCAACATTATACTTAAGACTATAATTATTTCTTAATTTCTTAGCTTGATGTACATATAGATATAGAATTAATGGACCAAATATAATTATAAAATAATAGTTAATACTTAGTTCTTTATGATAAAAGATTAATCCTATATTCTTATAACTAAACTCAAGGTTTAAATAATATAGAAAGCCTCCTAATAATATACTGGTTACATAAAAATATAATAAATTATTAATAAAATACTTAATATCTTTATATCCATAAGTACATATTATAATTAAAATAGATAGAATAATTTTTATTAGAAAAAGTACTAAAGAATTAACTTTAATAAATAAGATTAAAATAGTACTGCTACCTATTAGACTTCCTAAAAGAATTCTTTTAAGTGAAATATTTCTTCTAAGTAATATACTTACACTTAAAAGAATTATAAAATCAATACCAAAGTTTAGTAATAAAATTCCATCTATATATATCTTCATATATTAATTATAAAAAAAACGACAAGCTTATTTTGTCGTTTTATAGTCTAGGAGTTAAATTATCAGTATCAGATTTTAATATAATGCTTAACTGCTGATAATCATCATAATCTAAAGCAGGTTTAGGACTCTTTCTTTTAACATACATACCCAAATTTCTAACATTTAAATATATTTCTTCTCCATCTTTATTGTGCACAAAGTAATCTACAAAGTTTGTAATTGAGCTGCTCATAATAATATTTGGATGTCTACTAAAAGCAGCTTTGGCTGAATTTATTTCTATAGCGTCTAAATATGGTATGCAAGATGGATTTCTAGTAAATAACTTATCATGACATAACTCTACAAAAAAAGCTCTATCATAACTTCCAATATCTTTAGAGTGTTGTAACATGCTTTTAATAATTCCACTTACACTTAAATACTCCTCATCATCAGAATATAGAATTTTTTTAGAGGATATATTCTTTTTAGACCTATATACTATATTTACTTGATTTCTAGAATCAATCAGATTTTCTTTAATACTTTCTTTAAATGATACAGAGTCATTATAACTCATAGTTAATAAGTCAATTCCTTTAAGACTTTGAGCTTCATTATTAATCTTTCTATACTTAATAAAGGATACATCAAAAAGTCCTGTAGCATTATTAAACTCACAAACTGGTTTAGTACAAAAAAATGGATTCTTATTTTTACTATTATATTTCTCTATAGCTATAATTAAGTTATCATAATCTGCACAATCCTCATAAGTTCTTCTTTCTACACACATTTTTTCTGCTAAATAATATCTTTTATTTTCTTTTGGATCACTCATAATATTAGTCCCCCTCAAATATGCATAGATTATACCACAGTTTCATCATTATGTAAAGAAAAACAAGTATTTATACTTGTTTTTCAAACTTTATACATTCGTTTTCTAGTTTTATAAGTAACTCATCTACATCCTTTTTATTCTTTACTCTAGCACCACTAGAATACTTATGACCTCCACCGTTATACATAGAAGCTATTTCATTAATAATAGGACCTCTGCTTCTAATATTAAGCTTATACATCTCACTTTTTTCATCATATGAAATAAATGTCCATACTAATATTTCATTAATATTATTAAAATCATTAATCATATTAGAAGCACTAGAAAAGTCTGCTCCTAGGGATGAAATAACATCTTTCTCTAAATGAATATATGCAAACTTATTTTTAGTGACCTTCAAATTAGATGCTATATAACCCATAAGTCTAAGTTCACTTAATGGTTTTTGATAAATACTATTATATATTGTTTGTAAATCTAAATCATATTCCTTTAAAATGTTTGCAACTAATATTAGTGTTTTATAATCTACTGGAGAGAATAAAAACCTATTAGAATCTGATATAATACCAATAACTAAAGTAGTAGCAATACTTTCATCCATCTTTAACTTAGTTTCTTTAATTAGATTAAGAACTACTTCGGCTGCACTACAACACTCATCATCTATTAAATCTATACCACCAAAATCATCTACAAAAGGATGATGATCTATCTTTATTACATTAGGACATTTAAGAATATCTATTCCATCAACTCTTTGTAAATCTGGTACATCTGTTGTAATAACTAAAGAATTCGTAGTATCAATATTTTCTACCTTATCAAGTTTACCTATATACTTAAACTTAGCAACAGATGCACCAAGAGCATAAACTTCCTTATTAGGAAATGTTAATCTAATAGAATCTCTTAGAGCTATTTGACTACTAAATGCATCTGGATCAGGTCCAATATGTCTAGCTATATATATAGTCTTAAATTTTTTAATTTTTGCATATACCTGTTTATATATACCGTTCATAAATGCTTCCCCTATCTAATTATATCAAAAGTATCTTTAGCTATCATAGCTTCTTCATTAGTAGGAATAACATAAACTTTAACTTTAGATGAATCACTACTTATTAAAGCTTCCTTACCCCTTAAACCATCATTTTTTGAGTTATCAATAGATACTCCAATACACTCAAGCTTATTACATACAAGCCTTCTTATTAAATCACTATTTTCTCCTACTCCAGCTGTGAATACAATATTCATTGTACCACCAAGTAAAGTATTATACATAGATATATAATTAACAAGTTTTTTTACATACATATTTATAGCAAGTTTACATCTATCATTTCCTTCATTATATCCATTCTCAATATCTCTCATATCACTAGAAACACCACTGATACCAAGGACACCACTTTCTTTATTAAGAGAGTCTATAGTTTCATCTAAACTTTTAGAAGTATATTTACATACAAAAGGTATTAATGAAGCATCAATATCTCCACATCTAGTACCCATCATAACACCAGCCATAGGCGTAATACCCATAGAAGTATCTATACATTCTCCATTATCAATTGCACAAATTGATGCTCCATTACCAATATGACAACTAATAATCTTTTCATTCTTACCAAGAATTTCTTCCATTCTCTTTGTAATAAACTTATGACTAGTACCATGAAAACCATACTTACGTATTCCATAATCCTTATACCAAGAATATGGAACTGCATATAGAAATTCTTCTTCATTCATAGTTTGATGAAAAGATGTATCAAAAACAGCTACTTGTGGAGTATTAGGTAAAACTTCCTTAAAAGATCTTATACCTGTTAGATTAGCTGGATTATGTAATGGACCAAAAGGTGTTAGCTCATCAACCATATCTATAACATCTTGATCAATTAAAACACTATTAGGATACTTATTACCACCATGAAGTACTCTATGACCAACACCATCAATTTCTTCATATGAAGAAATAATATTCATACTAATAAGTTCATCAAGAAGAGTTTGTACTGCCTCCTTATGAGTTGGAAAATATGTCTCTTTCCTTATCTTTTCTCCATTATATTTAATAGTATAAAAACTATCACTTAACTTAATTTTTTCAAAAGTTCCACTAACTATTACTTCTTCACTTGGCATATTAAATAAAGTAAACTTTAGTGATGAACTTCCTGCATTAACACTTAATATTTTCATAACTTCCTTCTTTCTATAAAAGATTATACCAAAAAAAAACAATATATGCTATTGTTTTTTAAACAAAATAACTATTGTCCTGCTTTTTTCATCTTAGAATTACCCGTAGTTCCGTATATCTTTTTCATATCTGCTGTAGAGATTTGAAACTTTTGATTACTGTCATAAATAGACAAGTGTAAATGTGGAGCATTTGCATAACCCGTCCATCCAATTAATTCACCTTGTTTAACTTTTCTAGTACCTATGCTGGAGTTAGCTCTATATCTAATACCAATCATATGAGTATAAAAAGCATAGCTTGCAGTTTTAGTACCGCTAGAATAAGCAATGCTTTTACCAATACCTTTTGCCCATTTCCCATTATATTTAAATGAGTTATCAAATCTAATCTTAACTGAATAAGCTGTTTCCTGTTTTGCTTTATTTACTGTATGACCCCATTCAGAATACTCCATTGTACCATCAGCAATTGCATATATAGGAGTACCTGCATTATTAAGTAAATCAATTCCAGCATGCTCATAACTAGAACCACCATCTGCATCACAAGGAAATATAATTTTACCATCACCATAAACCTTACCAGAACCTGATAAATTATCAAGACCTGCATTTCTAGGCCAAGCACCTAATTGACTATTTCTTTTATTATCATATATTGGTAAAAAATACTGCTCATTTATATAAGGATTAGCAATTGGCGCAACCATAGAATCAGGTTCTTTCGGTAATTTGATTACAGCAGATGGCTTAGTAGAAGTATAATTTTTTTCAGTTCCTTTACCACCAGTAAAAGTAGTTGTACCACTACCGCCTGAGCCTCCTCCATTAGTATTTTCTTTATCAGCATTAGCTCCCTCATAAATTTCTTTTTTAAGAACACTAATTTTATCTTGCATTATTTTCTTATCTTCTTTCTTATATATGAAAGGTGTAAGCATTTGTATCTGATAAAGAGAATCAGCTGTTTTAT
>JAVVTI010000006.1:0-35882 GCA_036653735.1 Bacilli bacterium
CAAAAGAACTTATAATTTTAGATGATTTAAAACAAGTAGTTAAGAATAAAGATCTAATTATTATAGCAGTTCCAACTTTTGCATTCGAAACTATAATAATAGAATTAAAGAAATATATATTAAAAAAACAAATAATACTAATAACCTCAAAAGGAATACAACAAGAAACATGCTTGTTTTTAAGCGATGTTCTTTTAAAACATCTAAATAATAAATATGCAGTAATCTCAGGCCCGACATTTGCCTTAGATATAATTAAACAAACACCTATAGGCTTCTCATTAGCAACAAAATATAAAGCGGCAGAAGAAATAGTTGTAAAAGCATTTTCAAACAAAACAACTAAATTTAGAAGAACAAGAGACATAATAGGAGTTGAAATATGCTCAAGTGTAAAAAATGTAATGGCTATAGCAAGTGGCATCTTAGAAGGAATGAATGTTACAGATTCAACAAGAGCTTTATTTCTAACAGAATCACTAAATGATATAAAAGAACTTATTAAAGCATTAGGTGGAAACAAAAAAACAATACTTTCATTTGCTGGCTTTGGAGATATCCTAATGACATGCACAAGCCATAATAGTAGAAACTTTACATTTGGCTATCTAATAGGAAAAGATATAAACAAAAAAGAAATAGACTCCTTTCTAAAAGAAAACACAGTAGAAGGAATGTATACATTAAAATCAATTAAAAAATTAATAATAAAAAAGAAAATAAATCTACCAATAATTAACTTAATATATGATATTATATTAAATAATAAAGATAAAAAAGAACTATTAAGATTTCTAATAGAAAAATAATGCTATGTATATTAGTATTTATTTGATATAGTCCTAGTTTTAAAACAGATAAAAAATAGGCTTGTGAGAAAGAAATAAAAAGCTAAGTTGGAATGATATCTGATGTTAAATAATACAAAAAAAATTACGCGAATAAGCGTAACATGTCTGGTCTTATTTTATAATAGTAAGTATTAAAAATGGCTTTTTTACTATTTCAGGAAGTGGTAACGCAGGGGTCTATCATATATTTTTATACATGATTTATTCGGGCATTTAATCCAATATTTCCCGCAGGAATAATTGGTACACATGATATGATACCAACTATGTACAATAGTCAATTGTCTTCACTACGCTTGATATTTTATTGATTTATAGATTGTTTATAATAAAACTTGCATAATAGACAAGTAATTCTTAGATAAGATTCAATTTTTAATTTTCAACTCTACTCTTGATTAAGAAGTCCCACCGACTAATTAATCAATATGTTTTATTTTAAAGAAATCATATTTTTGTGCTAGTATATCTTCGGACTCTTCGCAATAATTTTTTGAATATAGTGTATAATATATTTTTTTACATAATTAATTCCATTTTATCATTTTTTGTATCTTCAAAAAAACATGAACTTACCCATAATAGTATTCTCTAAATTTTAACAATATATAATTTTTTTATCTGACATAATATACATAATATGCTAAAAGTGTGAGATACATGTTTTTAAGAATATATCTTGGGTATTCTCTATTTCTTAAGTTAATTAAATGTTACGTCTAACAATACTATTAATATCTCTATTACTAATAAAATTTTTGATATTTATTGTTAATTCCTTAGTGTCTTTCCTGTATAACATTGATTTGTAACATTTTTTCTGTCAATAATTGTTACTATTATGATTGGATCGCAATGATCATAAGCAAAAATATTTCATTCAGTATAAAGTGATTTTTTCTAGTCCAGAAACATTATATTTTTGTTTATATATTATTTTCTAAACAAAGTTATTAAGGCTAGAGAAATATTAGACTTGTTAATTATATAATCATGTTATTATTTCGAGGTTAATCTTAAACTACTTATCAAACACTTCTCATATTTCAATTATAACCGCAGCAAGTGCCTAGATACTTTCTTTTGAAGTTCACAAGTCATTTCGTCATATATTAAATCTTGTCTATATTAAATAAATTAGTTGTTAAGAAATCAACAAATTTACCAAAAAAACTATAATATTATATTTGTTATCCCTTCTTTTAAAATATTTTTATAAATTAGTACTAATTAGTACTAATTTATTCATAAGTAAAACCTATCTCTTTAATTTTTTATTATAAACAAATAATAATAAATGTTTCTCTTTTGGCATACCAAAAAACATTTTACACTATCAAAATAACATAAGTCTTTTTTTTTAAGACAAAATAGGTTATAATTATAAAAGAAGAAAAGTTATTGATTAATAGTAAGAAAAATGTTTTGTTAAAAAATCACTTCTTGAGTTACTAAAAAAGATAATAACAATACTTGAATGAAAGGAAAAACTAAAATGAATATATTTTTAAAAAATATTATATTAAATGTGAAAAAATATAGGTTTCTATTGTCACAATTAGTTATGAGAGACTTTAAAATAAAATATAAGAGGAGTGTACTAGGAGTATTATGGAGCGTTCTATATCCACTATTAATGATGATTGTTATGGCTCTTGTATTTACCAATATGTTTAAATTTAATATGGAAGGTGTTAATTATCTCGTTTACTTGATGAGTGGTTTGGTAATATTTAACTATTTTAGTGAGGCCACAAATAATGCACTTACATCAATAGTTGGCAACTCAACACTGATAAATAAAGTCTACATACCAAAGTATATTTTTCCAATAGCTAAATGTCTATTTGTTGGAATTAATTTTATATTATCTTTATTGCCTTTATTATTAATAATAATTTTTTCTGGCAATGCTGCATCTGGCACTAAATGTTATATAAATATATATTATCTATTATTACCATTTATTTATTTGTGTATGTTTATGTTTATAACAGGTGTAAGTTATATTCTTTCAACCGTTGCAGTGTTTTTAAGAGATATGATTTATATATGGGGAATTATTCTTACAATTCTAAATTATTTTACTCCACTATTTTACTCATTAACAATTTTACCTAAATGGCTTCAAATGATATTTAAACTAAACCCATTATATCAATATATTAATGCTTCTAGAGAAATCCTAATATTTTCAAGGATGCCTTCTTGGCAAAATTTATTAGCTTGTTTTATTTCAGGCTTTGTTGTTTTGATTTTCGGTTTATTTATATTTAAAAGGAAACAAAATAAATTTGTTTATTATTTATAGGAGGAAAAATGATAAGAATTAAAAACGTTGGAATGAAGTTTAATCTAGGCACTGAAAAAGAAAATTCTTTAAAAATGACATTTATTAGACTTTTTGATAAAAGAAAACGATTGAAAAAAACGGATTTTTGGGCATTAAAAAAAATAACATTTGATGTTGCTAAAGGAGACGTCATTGGATTAATTGGATCCAACGGAGCTGGAAAAAGCACACTGCTAAAAGTTGTAAGCGGTGTAATGAAACCTACGACCGGCTCTGTTGAAGTTGATGGTGTTATTTCACCAATGATTGAATTAGGAGCTGGTTTCGATGGTGAACTAACAGCAAGAGAAAACATATTTCTTAATGGTTCTATACTAGGATATTCAAAACAATTCATAACGAAAAAATTCGATGAAATAGTAGAATTTTCTGAATTAATAGATTTTTTGGACGTACCTGTCAAGAATTTTTCATCCGGAATGATTGCGAAGCTAGCTTTTTCCATTTCAACTATAGTGGATCCTGAGATTCTGATTGTTGACGAAATATTATCTGTCGGCGATATCAAATTTCAAGAAAAAAGTAGAAATAAAATGGTATCAATGATAAGAGGGGGAACAACGGTACTTTACGTATCTCATTCGTTAGATTCAATAAAAGATTTGTGTAACAAAGTTGTATGGTTAGAACATGGAGAAATTGTTGCGGTAGGAGAAACACAAAAAATATGTAATGCGTATCACGATATGCAATTAGGCACTAATAATTAAAAAGAAAGAGGCGGTTAACGATGATTATAACAAAAACTCCTTTTAGAGTGAGCTTGTGTGGAGGAGGCAGTGATTTACCATCATTTTATGAAAAGAACGGAGGATGCGTGATTAGTACATCCATTAACAAATATATGTATATTACTTCACATCCATCATTTGGGAAAAAAAATACTGTAGTTAAATATTCTAAGACAGAAAGTGTTAATAATATTGAAAAGATAGAACACCCTATTTTTAGAGAGTGCTTAAAAAAGGAAGGATTAGAAGGATTAGAAATTACATCTATTGCAGATGTACCCCAAGGCACAGGACTTGGTTCGTCTAGTTCATTTACAGTAGGCCTTATTAAAAATTTAAAATGTTATAAAAGGGAATATATATGTAATGAAGATTTAGCACAAGCCGCATGTAAAATGGAAATTGATACATTGAAAGGTACTATTGGTAAACAAGATCAATATGCCGCAACGTTTGGTGGCTTAAATTTTTACCAATTTAATAAGGACGGCACTGTTTTTGTAGAACCGATCTTAATGTCTAAGAATGCATTAAAAAGACTCGAAGAAAACCTCTTATTAATGTACGTGGGGGGAGAACATAGTGCTTCTACAATACTAAAGCAACAGTCAAAAAATATTACAGTAGGAGATAAAGAAAAGGGACAGCAAAAAATATGTGAATTAACAATAAAATTGAAATATGAGTTAGAACATGATAATATAGACATAGTTGGAGAGATCTTAGATGAAAATTGGACAATTAAAAAAACGTTGGCAAATGGTATATCTAACTCGAAATTTGATGAATGGTACGAAATAGCATTGAAAAATGGAGCAACCGGTGGAAAAATATTAGGAGCGGGTGGCAGTGGATTCTTTCTGTTCTATGTTCCTAAAAAAAATCAAAAAAAGTTTTTAGAAGCATTAAGCGAATTGCCGGAGATGAAATTCAAGTTCGATTACCAAGGCTCAACAGTAGTCTTTGTAAATTAAAGAGGGAGGAAAATAATGAAAGCATTAGTTACAGGCGGAGCAGGGTTTATAGGCTCTCATTTAATAAAGAAATTGCTAGAAAAGGATATTGAAGTAATCTGCGTGGATAACTTCACATTAGGAAAGAAAGAAAACGTTGATAAATTATTGGATGATTCTAGATATAACTTTTACAAAATAAATATTGAAGAGACTGAAACATTTTGTGAACAGTTAAAAGACGAAGCAATCGATATAGTTTATCATTTAGCAGCAAATTCTGATATTCAAAAGGGCGGGAGAACACCGAGCGTTGATTTTAATGATACTTTTATGACAACATATAGCGTACTAGAATTAATGAGAAGGAAAAATATTAAAAAAATATTTTTTGCGTCAACTTCAGCAATATATGGTGAAAAGAGCGAGTTATTAACAGAGGACACTGGCGATTTAAAACCCATTTCTTATTATGGGGGTGCAAAATATGCAAGCGAAGGTTTTATATCTTCTTACTCATTTATGAATGATTTGAAAACGATGATTTTTAGATTTCCAAATGTTATAGGGCCTAATTTAACTCATGGGGTAGTATTTGATTTTAAGAATAAACTATTAAATAATACTAAGGAATTAGAAATTCTTGGTGATGGCACACAAACAAAACCATATTTGTATGTTCTCGATTTAGTAGAAGCAATTGTTAAATTTACTATAGAAACGGAATTAAATCAAGGGGTTGAGATATACAATGTTGGTGTGGATAGTGCAACAAGTGTTACAAAAATTGCTGATATGGTTTGCGAAGAATTAGGATATAAAAATGTAAAATATAGTTATACAAGCGGAAAAATTGGATGGAAAGGAGATGTTCCTAAGTTTCAGTATGATTTATCAAAAATTCACAGTGCTGGGTGGTCTGCGTCACATACATCAGATGAGTCTATAAGAGAAACTATAAGAAATATAAAAGATTAAAATGAAAGCAGTAATAATGGCAGGGGGTAAAGGCACTAGAATAAGGTCCTTAACTCAAAATGAAATACCAAAACCAATGCTAACTGTTGGTGGAAAGACAATCATAGAGCATCAAATAAAATGTTTGAGAAAATCCGGAATTGAAGAAATTATTATAGTAATAGGATATCTTGGCGAAAAAATTAAGGAACATTTTAAAAACGGAGAAGATTTTGGGGTGAAAATCAGTTATTTTGAAGAAGATTCTAATAACCCCCTTGGAACTGCTGGTTCTCTATATTATCTGAAAAGCGAAATTTTCGAAGACTTTATTTTGATTTTTGGTGACGTATTTTTGAACGTCGATTTTACTAAAATGATTAGGTATCATAAAAGAAATATAAGTGATGCTACACTTTTAACCCACCCTAATTCGCATCCTTATGATAGCGACCTAATTCTAACTGAAGAGCATAATAAGATAATAGGTTTTGATTCAAAAGAAAACATTAGAAATTATGATTATAAAAACATTGTAAATGCAGGTATATACATTTTCTCTCCAAAAGTTTTTAACTACGTAGTGAAGCCTCAAAAATATGGGCTTGAAAAAGACGTTATTGAAAAAATGATATTAGAAAAGGATAATGTTTTTTCTTATCAATCTACAGAATATGTCAAAGATATGGGAACTCCCGAAAGATATTTTTCTGTTAATTCGGATTATAAAAACGGTATCTGCGAACATAGAAATATGACTAATAAACAGAAATGTATTTTTTTAGATAGAGACGGTACAATAAATATATATATTCCTTTTTTGATAAATAAGGAACAATTTAAACTTTATAATAACGTTGCTGATGCAATTAAAGAAATAAATAGCTCGGAGTATCTTTGTATAGTTATTACGAATCAACCGATTATAGCAAGAGGAGAAAGCAGTATTGATAATTTAAATGACATTCATAAAAAGATGGAAACCTTGCTTGGGAAAGAAGGTGCATATATTGACGGTCTTTATTATTGTCCGCATCATAGAGATAAAGGGTTTGCTGGGGAGGTTGTAGAGTTAAAAATAGATTGCGATTGTAGAAAGCCAAAGATAGGAATGCTTAACCAAGCAAAAGCGGATTATAACATTGATTTGACTAATTCTTTTATTATTGGAGATTCAACAGTTGATATAAAAACTGCTGAAAATGCAGGAATGAAAAGTATCTTAGTAAAAACTGGTCAGGCAGGTCTTGATGAAAAATATGAAGTAACGCCAACTGATATAGCAGAGAATTTGTTTGATGCAGTTAATAAAATTTTAAAAAATAGTGAAAGGGAAAAATAATTATGGATTTTAAAAAAGCAATCAAAGAATATTATGAGAGGGAAATGGCATGTATTAAGAGATTTAATTTTGATGAATTAAATGCTGCTATGAATGCTATTTTAGATACATATCAAAATGGAGGGACAATTTATGTTTGTGGTAATGGAGGTAGTGCTTCAACAGCGTCACACATGCAAAATGATTTTAATAAGGGAATTAGCGAATATGTTGAAAAAAAATTTAATGTTTATTGCTTGAATGATAATGTCTCAACAATGATGGCTGTGGCAAATGATATTGGATATGAAGAAATCTTTAGATTTCAATTATTAAATAAAATTACTTCTAAAGATTTATTTGTTGGAATATCCGGAAGCGGAAATTCCAAAAACGTCTTAAATGCCGCTAAATATTCAATTGAATGTGGATCTAAAGTTTTAGGGCTTACAGGCTATACAGGAGGAGAGTTAAAGAAACTAGCAAACTATAAAATGCACGTTGATGAAATGGATATGCAAATTGCGGAAGACTTGCATATGACATTCGATCATATGATGATGAAAATTTTTTATAATTATTTAACAAAAAACGTAGTTACAGGAAATAATATTAATGATAAGCACTAAAAGTGCTTTTTAATTTGCTTAAATTCTTAAGTAAAATCACATTATTTTAAAATGTGTTATTATCATCGAAATTCATTGTATTTAGCAAAAAGTGATATTGGTTCTCAATAATCCAGTGTCCTTTCTAGCTTAACCTTGATTCGTTTCCATTGTGTTATCAATTACTATCACTCTTATGGTTAGATCATAAGAATTATATGCTGGAATATCAAATATTTCATCCGATATTAAGGCTTTTTTCGAGACTAGAAATATAATAAGTTCTTTTAAATGTTGCTCTTCTAAATATTATTATTAACGTTCGCGAAACATTAGATTTGTAAATAGTATATCGTTTTATTCTTTGATGATTAACTTTAAATTGTTTGTCAATCTCTTCAAATATTTCTGTTATAACAGCTGTAAGTAATTTAAATATCATATTTTTAAGCTTTAAATCATTTCAACATACCTTAAATAGTTGCTTACATTTAATAAATTATCTGTTAAAAAATCAATAAATTTGTCAGAAAACTCTGATATTTTATTTTTAATTCTTTCTCCTAGACATTTTTTAAATTTGAGGTAATATATTCATAAGAAAAATCTCGTTCTATTTGTTTTTTGTAGAAAACTAGTATAAGGCATTCATGTGTCTTTTTCAATACTATGATGTCGCACTTCACATTTAAATTAACAATACATTTTTTATTTGCTTTAATACACTATCTCATGTATAATTATAAGAGAGGTGTATTATGGATCAAACGTATATTATAGCTGAAAAAACATATTATTTTTATAAAAAGTTACCAAATTTTGTTCAAAAATTTATAAAGATTATTTATTTTTTATTAAAAAAAATATATTTAATAATACGTTGTATATATAGAAATCTATTTAAAAAAGTTAATAGATTTACTAAGATGCAAGATTTAGAATTAATAAGTGATAATAATGTTGTTTACAAAGACGATTATTATATTGATAATAAAAAACCAGAAAAAAATAAATTGAATATAAGTTGGGTGATTCCATTGCCTATTGAAGGTTCAGGAGGTCATAGAAATTTTTTTCGTGTAATTAAATTTCTTTCTTTGAAAGGTCATCATGTTACTGTTTATATTGATCCGCAAAAATTTTATTTGAATAATGGTGTAAAAACCGGGAAAGACGCTCAGAAATTTATAAAAAACAGTTTTTTCGATTTAAATTCGGACGTTATTATGGGTACTAATGATATAAAACAATGCGATATATTATTTGCCACGCATTATAGCGGGTCATATATAGTTAAAAGCAATGAGAGCAAAGCAAGATTATGTTGCTATTTTATACAAGATTATGAAGCATATTTCAATCCTATGGGAGATGATTTTATTAGAGCATACCAATCATATAAATTAGGATTATATCCCATTACATCTGGTCCGTGGCCTCTGAATTTTTTGAAAAATGAGTTTGGTATTAAAGAAGGATTTAGTTTTTTATTTCCCATTAACAAGGATGTGTATTTTTTTAATAACTTTAAAGAAAAAATTTTAAACAGAATAATTTTTTTTGCAAAACCATTTATGCCACGAAGATGTTATAAGTTAGGCATTGAAGCTCTTACTATAATAAAAAAACTTTATCCTAAAATAGAAGTTGTATTATATGGCTCAAATTCTAATGATTATCAAAATATACCATTTGAATTTATTAATATGGGTTTATTACCTACAATAAATGATCTCGGTAATTTATATCGCTCTGCAGAAATTGGAATGGTATTTTCAACAACAAATCCTTCTCTTGTTCCATTTGAAATGATGAGTTGCGGTTGCTCTGTCATAGATATAGATTTTAATAATAATATTATAAATTATGATAACAATAATAATGTTACATTAGCAAATTCATCTCCTGAAGATGTCGCAAATAAAATACTTTTTTTATTAAAAAATAAAAATATCAGAATTCAAAAAGCGAAAAATGGTATTGAATTTTGTAAGAAGTTTCCAACAGAAAAAGAAATGTGTGAAGGAATAGAAAAAAAATTGATGAATACATACAAAAAAAGGAATAAAAAAAATGAAAAACAATGTTGATGTTTCGTTAATTTATTATGCTAATAATATTAATGCTTCTTTTGATAGTACTATTAAATCATTAATTAATCAATCAGTTAATTCATCAGAAATTATTATCATAGGAAATAAAAAAGATATTGCCCGAAAAATATTTGATTTTAATTTAAGTATACCGACAATGAAAATAATAGACATTAGCCATAGCGTATATTTATTTAATACAATTTTATCAACAATTAAAACATGCAAAGGAAAATATGTTTCTTTAATAGATGAAAAGCATTCTTATTCTGTTGATTATTTTAGATTGATGATTGAAAATGAAAAGAACCGAGACTTTGATATGGCAATATCAAATACTTTTATTACAAATAAAGGAAAGTATTATTATTATAATCTAGACCCCATATTAAATAGTGATATAATACTAAAAAACGAAGAAGCGTTTGAATATTTTTTGGATAATGCAATTTATTTTGATGATTTTTATTCTTTAAGCAACAAGGTTATTAAAAAAGAATTGTTAATAAAAGGCCTAGAAAGTTTAAAAGAAGTTAGTGTAAGTAATAAATTTGGTGGTTTTATTTTATCTTTTTATCTTTGGTATTATTCAAAAAGCACAATTAATGTAAATAATGCTTTTTGTTATAAATCTGATTTTCACCTTCATAATGAAGATCATAGTTTTTACAGTAAACACTTTGAAATATTAAAAAATAAGTTAACTGATTTTTGTGTACATAAAAGAATATCAAAATCACAAAAAGAAAAGATAGAAGTTATTTTATTATATTTTAATGAATGCGTAGTAATGAAAAATAAAATAACAAATATTAATGATATTAATTATTTTTTGAATTTTAAGAATATTATTAGTAAAAGTTTAAATCTGAAATTAAATTTTTATTATAGTAATAAAACAGAAATTGATTTCAAATATTACTTATATGAAAATATAAAAAAGGCTATTTTAGATAAAAAACATAAGATAATTAGCTTTGATATATTTGATACTTTAATTATAAGACCCTTTTTGGAACCGTCTGATTTATTTAGGCTATTAGATTCAAATTTTAACAAAATCGCAGGCAATTCCAGTTATATTTACTTTTCACAAATGAGGTCCAAATCTGAATCAAATTGTAGAGAAAAAATTTTTAAAAAAAACGGAAATGAAGAAGTAACTTTAGATGAAATATACGAACAAATTTATTTGGATTATCATTTACCCATAGATATACTATCTACATTAAAAAATAAAGAACTGGAGTTAGAAATAAAGTTCTGTAAAACTAGGACTTTTGGAAAAGAACTTTATGAATTGGCAATATATTCAAAAAAAGATGTTATATTAACTTCTGATATTTATCTTGATATGAAGACAATAAAAAGAATTTTGAATAAGAACAATTATGAAAAAATCAGCCATATTTTTATATCCTCAGAAACAAAAGTGACTAAAAACACATCAAGAATGTATGATTATGTAATAAATAAATTGAAAGTCAATTTTCAAGATATTGTACATATAGGAGATAATTATGAAACGGATTATTTAATTGCAAATAAAAAAGGTATAACGTCATTCCATTTGCAAAAGATCTCAGAAAACTTTTATAATAACAAGCTATATAAACATTTGTTCTTAAAAGATCACCTTACAAATATAGATTTATATGATTCATTAAATTTTATTGGCAATAGGTGCTTTTTAGCTGAAATTTCCAATGAACTATATGATTCAACTATTTTTTCGACATTCAATGATAAATCTTTTTATAACTCAAATCCTGTTGTAATTGGAAAGTTGGCGTTAGCGTCTTCATTATTTTCATATGCTTTTACTATTTGCAAAGAAGCGAAAAAGAATAATATTAAAAAAATACATTTTGTTTCAAGAGACGGATACATGATAAAAGAAGCTTATGACATTATTGCAAAATATGTTAAAGATGCACCTGAATCAAATTATCTATATTGCTCTAGAAAGTTACTATTTCCTATTTCAATAAAAAGCAAATTTGATTTTTATTCGTTGTTTTATTCTAATCAAACTTTGAAACTTACAGTTATTGATTTTTATGATATATTTGAAAGTATTTTTTCAATTGATAAGAAGGACTATTTAATATTATGCAAAAATAACTCGTTTTATGGCAATGAATTGATAAGCGACCAAAATAAAGATCTGTTTATAGCATTTATAAATGAAAATCTTTATGATGAAAATGTTACAAAATTGTATAGAAAAAAAGTTAGGAAACATTATGAAAAAATTATAGGAGAAAACAATTTAATAGTAGATATTGGATATAGCGGTAGAGCAGAGTCGATTTTTACTGAACTTTTAGGTTATCCTGTTAATTCTTATTGTATTCATACAACGGGTTCTATTGCGTATGAAAGACTACGTAAATCAAATTATAATTTAAATACCTTTTTTAAGAGTAGACCTAAATTAACTGGAAGCATAAGAGAACGATTATTTATGAAATCTGATAAAAGTTGTATTAAACTAAAAATTAATAAAGATGATAATATTAATTTGATTTTTGATAATACTGTATATTCTAATTTAGAAATATCTATAATAAATTTAATTCAAAAATCATCATTAAAGATAATAGAAAATTATATGGAAGATTTTGCCCTTGTTATTGAAGATATGATTTTTAAAAATAATGACATGTGTGTTTTTTTAGAAAATTATTTGCATAATCCTAAAAAATTTGATTCTATTATGTTTAAATCTTTTAAATTTGAAGATTCTGTTGGAGTTGGAAAAGTAACCTATAATTTATATGATGAATGGATAAGACAATTGTCTCTTATAAGAAACAAAAATAAAAAAGATGTTGATAAGAAAGGCAGAAAACTAATTATGGATATAAAAGATACAAAAATGAAAAAAGTAATAAAAAAAATAATGAAAAAAATATATTTAAAAATTTATAAGGAGAAAAAATGAAAAAAGAACTCGCTATAACATTTGGTATAACTGAAAGTTATGTGTTTGCATTAGCAAACGTTTTAATTGGAATGAGAAATACTTGTAAGAAAAATTGGGACGATATAATTGTTTATCACGATGGAGTATCAATAGAAAATCAAGAACTTTTGAATAAAATTACCCCTATTACTTTTATACATTATAACAAGGATGAATACAAAAAATTTCTTAGTTCTGAAGGAGTAGAGATATACAGTATCATAAGTATATCAAGATATGAAAACTTTAATCTTTTAAAAAAATATAAAAAAGTAATTTGGCATGATGTTGATATATTAATTCAAAAAGACTTCATTGAGGTCAGCAATTATGGAGATAAAAGCGGGTTTGCTGCTACAATTAATGATTTATCACTTTTAGTAGAGGCTAATTTTAATAAATTGATAAGCGGTTATGATATGTTCTTACCATTAATGAATTCAGGAATATTAGTTTTTTCAGATTGTCTAAAGGATTATGATAAAATGACTGATTGGTGCTACAGTAAATTAATAGAATTAGGAAAAAAGTCTAGATATTTGGATCAAGGAATATTAAATTTATTGGTTCAAGAGTTTAATATTGATATAGAAGTAATAAATATTTCAAAATTTTGCTGTCATCCATTAAGAATAAATTCAGACGACGCAGTTATTATTCACGCCTATGGTAATGAAAAGTTCTGGAATGACGAAAATATTAGCAATAAATTTCCTTTGTGGGAAAAGAACAACAATGAATGGGCAAATATTTGCAATAATAAATTGCAGACACCTTTGGTTTCGGTAATAATGTCCTTATATAATAGATATATTTATTTTAAAGAAGCTCTGGAAAGTATAATTAATCAAACGTATAAAAATATAGAAATAATTATAGTGCTAGATGTAACTGAAAACACACCTCATATATTAAAAATTATTAATGACATAAATGACGAGAGAGTTAAAGTAATTAAAAATAAAACCAAATTAGGGTTTGCTGAATCTTTAAATGTCGGAATTAGCTCAGCAAAGGGTGAATTTATTGCTAGAATGGATGATGACGATGTGTCGGTGCCAGAAAGACTTTTCAAGCAATATGAATTTTTGAATCAAAACAAAAAAATTGATATTGTTGGTTCCTATGTTGAATTGTTTATGAATAAAAGTCAGAAAATTCAATGTCTTACTAATCCTGAAAAAATAAAGGTTTATACTTTAATTGGGAATCAAATGTTTCACCCGAGTATAATGATGAGAAGAGAAATAATAGATAAGTATAAATTGTATTATGATAAAAATTATTATACTGAAGATGCAGAATTATGGAGCAGAGCAGTCAAATATGTTAAGTTAAGTAATATCCCTGAATATCTTTTGAAATATCGTATTTCTGGAGAAAATGAAACTCAAATAGCAATGATGAAGGTAATAGAAGCTGATACAAAAATAATTTATAAACAATTAAAAGAAAATTTGCACTTGGATTTTACAGATGAAGAAATACATTTATTAAGCAATAGAGTTACAATTAACCACAATATTTATAATAATAAAGAAATTAAAAAACTAAAAGGAAAATTAGTGAAAAAAATTATAAAAGCAAATAAAAAAGAAAAGTTTTATAACGAAAAATTGTTATTAGAATTATTCGATTATCAAAGAAATAATTATATAACGTATTATTTTAAAAATATGATTAAATATATTTTTAGACCTTTATATAATAAGTTGATTTATAGAATTGATATAAAAATTGAAGAAAAAATTAATGAAAAACTAGCAGAGATGAAATAGAATATGAAAAAATTTAGTATAATAGTTCCAGTTTACAATATTGAAAAATATTTAAATAGATGTTTAGATTCTTTAGTTTCACAGTCTTTTAAATCTTTTGAAGTAATTATCGTATGCGATAAATGTAACGATAAAAGTGAAACTATAGTCGATAAATATGTAAATAAAAATAAAAACTTTAAGAAAATATATTCGGAAAAAACCGGCTTAAGTAAAGCAAGAAATATAGGTGTTAACGCTTCGAATGGCAAATATATATTGTTTCTAGATGGAGATGATTATTTTGAATTAAAATTATTAGAAATTTTAAACAAAACTATAGTTGACGAGGATTTAATTAGATTTCAAGTAAGAAATATAAAAGAAAACAAAAAAATAAACTATAAAGAATTATCATTCGACACCTGCGAAGGTGTAAAAGCATTTGAATTAATAGTGAAATATCACTACGTAGAAAATGCTTGGACATATTGTTATAATAGCAAATTTTATAAAAAAAATCATTTTATGTTTATGCAGAATTGTATAGCTGAAGATTATGGATTAATACCTTTAATTATTGGACTTGCTCAAAAAGTTAAAGCAATAGATTTTATCGGATACAACTATGTTGAAAGAACAGGAAGTTTAATGACTTCTAAAAATTATAATAAAAAAATCAAAAAAATGGAAGATATGTTAAGACAATCGAGATTTTTAAAAAAAAGACTTGAAAAAATTGATAATAATGAAACTTTATTAGGTTTTATTAATAATTCATTAATATATTACGTAACAACCTTGAAATATAAAGACTATTTAAGGTATAATAAAATTATAAAAGGTGAAAAGTGTTTTGATACAATAAAAACGCCAACATTTAAATCAAAAATAAAGAAAATAATGTTAAAAACAAATGCATACCTATTTTATAAGTATGTTGTGAGGTAGAATATGTCAAAAGTTAGTTTAATAGTTCCGGTATATAATTCAGAAGAATATTTGAAAAGATGTATAGATTCATTAATAAGTCAAACATTAAACGATATTGAAATTATTGTAATTAATGATGGCTCAACTGATTGTTCTGAAAAAATCATTAAAGGTTATAATGACAAAAGGATAGTATATTATAAACAAGAGAATAAAGGAATTGGTGAAACGAGAAATAAAGGAATAAATATTGCAAAAGGAGAATATCTTGCTTTTGTTGATTCGGACGATTATATAAAGAATACTTTTTGTGAAAAAATGTACAGCAAGGCAGTTAAGAATAACTGTGATCTTATAATTTGTGATTATTATGAAGTAAGAAACGAACTAAAAGAAATTAAATTTAATGATTTTAATGATACTTCTTTAAAAAATAATCCAAGTTTAATTAACAATATCAATTTAGGCCCTTGCAATAAAATTTATAATAAAAAATTGTTTAAAAATTGCGAAAATAGATTTGTAATAAATTTGAAATATGAAGATGCGCCGTTTGTGTGTAAAATATTATTAGAGGCAAAAAAAATCGGCAAAATAAATGAATGTTTAACTTATTATGTAATTCACGAAAATAGTGAAACAACAAGAAGAGATAAAAAGATATTTGACATTTTAAAAATTACAGAAATAATAATTAAGAATATATCAAGATATGATTATATGAAGGAAGAAACAATAAATTTAGTTGTTATGATATTAACTGATTATACTATACAGCAAAGATATATTGATAATAATAATGATAGAAACAAATTTATTGATGAAGCATTTTTATTAATGAATAAATTGGACAATAAATGGCGAAAATGTAATTATTTAAAAAAATTTATAATCTATAAAAGAATGATAAAGAAAAGTAAATTACTTACAAAAATTTATTGTTATGTATATTTAAGAATAAAAAATAAGAGGTGAAAATGAAAAATAAATTAGTATATATATTTTTGTTAATAGTACCATTTGTAGATTTAATAACTTCAATTACTGAAAGATATCTTAATGTTCCTTTTTCCTTAGGAATGATTTTTAAGGGTATATTTATACTTTTTCTATTAATATACTGTGCTTTCTTTACAAAATCCAAATATAAGAGAATAATAGCAAATTATTTAGTGTTGAGTGTTATCTTCGTTTCTTTATACTTTATATTTAAACAAAGTATTATTACTGAAGGATATCTTTTTCGTGAATTATTATATTTAATTAAATTATTTTTTCTTCCAGTTTCTTTCTTATCACTTATGTGCTTTTTTGATGATTTTGGTTTTCAAAAAGAAAAAATTATTAAACTGTTATTATTTACTATAGTAATATATGCATCATTATTGATAATACCAATTATCACTAAAACTAGTTTTAACACTTATCAAAATGGAATGTATGGTATGGTTGGGTGGTTTTATGCTGCAAATGAAATTTCAATTATATTGGTGCTATTATTTCCTTTTTTATATAAACTTATAAATAAAAAATATAAATACTTAATTATTGGAATACTACCAATAATATTAGTAATAAGTTATGTAGGTACAAAAGTTACATTATTCGGGTTAATTATAGTTAGTTTTATAGTATTAATATTCTCTTTTTTTCATAATAATCGTCTTAATAAAAATCCTTTTATATCATGCTTATTAATATTTATTACAGTTCTTATAATTTGTTCAAGCAGTGTTACAATAAAAAATGTATTTACAGTAATAGAAAATCCTTCGATTACTGAAAATCCTCATGAATGTCATAATTGTGAAAATTTACCTGGTGACAATATCCTTATTAAAATAAAAAAATACGGGATGAAATTATTAAGTCAAAGAAATTATTATTTATATAATACTAATAATATATATATAAATAATTTTAATTTCAGAACATTTTTATTTGGATTAGGATTCTCAAATACAAGTAATATAGATAATCCAAATATTGAAAAACTAATTGAAATGGATATGCCAGATATATTTTATCATTATGGAATTATAGGGCTGTTATTATTTCTATTACCTTTTTTATTAATTACTTTTAAAATAATTAATAATAAAGGAATTTCTAAAAATTGTTTATTTTATATATTAATGCTTTTAATGTCTTTTGGAATATCGACTTTTGCTGGACATGTTTTTATTGCTCCGTCTGTCTCAATTTATATTGGAATATATTTGTTGTTAGTTGCTAATGAGTTAGATATGTTTAATAAAAAATTAAACAAAAACAAAATCTCGATCTTGGCTCTTCACATGGGTTTTGGCGGTGTAGAAAATGCTATCGCATCAACTGCTTCAATGCTCTGTGAAAAATATAATGTAGAAATAATTTCACTTTATAAAAAGGTAGAAAAAATTCCTTTTGAAATAAATTCAAAAGTTAAAGTAATATATTTAATGAATGAAACAAGTAATAAAGAAAAAATTACAGAAGCAATAAAAAACAAAAAAGTTTTTTTACTATTAATTGAGTCATATAAAGCAGTTAAGATATTATATCTAAAGCATAAACTTATAAAAAAATATATAAGTGATACTGATGCTAAAATAATAATTTCTACAAGATATAGCTTCAGTAAATTATTAAATAAATTTGGTAGGAAAGATTGCATTAAGTTAGCAGAAGAACATACATATACAATTGATAATAAATATATTAAAAAGTTAAATAAATTAAAAAATATTGATTTTCTATTACCAGCAAGTAAAAAATTATTAGATCAATATAAAAATAGAGTTAACATTAAATTAAAATATATACCATTAACAATTAATTATATTCCAAATAAACAAGCTGAATTAAAAAAAGCAAATTTAATAGCTATTGGGAGATTAGAAAAAGTAAAGGGTTTTATAGACTTAATTGATATAGTACATTTATTAGTCTTAAAAAATAAAAAAATATTTTTAAACATTTTTGGAGACGGCAGCGAATTTGATAAAATAAAAGAAAAAATCACTCAACTAGAATTAAATAATAACATAAAATTATGGGGATATAAAGACTCAAAGTTTATAGAGTCTTACATGATTGAATCAAGTTTATATGTTATGACTTCTTTCGAAGAGTCATTTGGACTGGTCATATTAGAAGCTAATAGTTATGGGATTCCAGCAATTGCATTTTCATGTGCAGAGGGAGCAAAGGAATTAATAACAAAAGATAATGGATATATTATAAATAAAAGAAGTAACAATTTAATGGCAAATACAATTATAAAGTATTTTGAATTAAATTTAAATGAAAGGAAAAAATTAGGACTGAATGCACGAAATAGTGCCACAAAATATACTAAAGAAAATGTTAAAGAATACTGGTTAAAATTTATAGAAGAGGTATTGAATGAAAAAAATTTTTAAGAAAATATATAATAAAAGTAAGCTTAGTTATTTTAAAATATTAAGCGATGATCTAAGAATGAACAGAAAAAAATTTATAGTTACAATTAATCCAGAAACATTAATAATGTCCGAGAAAGATTTGGTATTAAAAAAACTTTTACTAGATAAAAATACGAGTATAGTTCCTGACGGCATATCAGTAGTAAAAGCATCTAAAAAAGTAGGATTTCCAATAATTGAGCGAATTACTGGAATAGATATAGCATCTTTTTTATTAGATGAAGGAAACTCTAAAAAGAAAACAATATATTTATTTGGTGCTAAGAAAGAAGTGATAGAAACTCTCGTAAAAAAAATACGCGAAAAATATACTGGATTAAAAATACTTGGGTATAGTGATGGTTATGCCAATAATAGAGATGATGTTTTTGAGAAAATAATAAAATTAAAACCAGACATTTGTTTAGTTGCACTTGGTATTCCCGATCAAGAGAAAATAATTTATAAACACTTAAATAAGTTTACAAAAGGAATATTTGTTGGAGTTGGAGGATCTTTTGATGTTATTAGCGAAACTAAAAAAAGAGCACCTATAATATTTATTAACTTAAATTTAGAATGGCTATACAGACTTATTAAAGAACCAAAAAGAATAAAAAGATTTTTAAAAAATAATATCAAATTTTTATTTAAATTAAAGAAATGATTCTATTTATGATTTGTTAATATTTCAAAAATTAAAGAAGTATATGATTTAATGCGAAATAAATAATATTTCTCCTAAATACTTATTTTGTGTTCGGTTGAAATTTCTTAAAATTGAAAAAATAAACAAATGATAATAAATATTTTATCTTCCGTATTAAGCAAGGAAAACCACACCATATTTGGCTAAAAGTGGTAGTTATTTAGTACCAAATATTGTTAAAACGTAGAAAAAACATTATACATTTATATACAATTGAAAGAATATATCTGCTTCAAATTTAATAAACATTAAACAAGAAGAAGCCCCATCACAAGGTAAACCTGTATTAGTTCTTAGAGATACTACTGAAAGACCAGAAGGAATAAAGGCAGGAACTCTTAAATTAGTTGGTACAGTAGAAGAAACTATATATGAAGAAACTAAAAAACTATTGCTTGATAAAAAAGAGTATGACTTAATGAGCAAAGCTTGTAATCCTTACGGAGATGGAACAGCAAGTAAGCAAATAGTTGATAGTATTTTATTAAATAATTGGGAAAAATAATATAAAAAAATAGTAATAATAAATTACTATTTTTTTATAAATTATTTATAACCTATAACATAAGGTCTTAGTAATATCAATTTAAACTTAAGCAGTGACATACCACTATCCATATGAAGTCTTGGTATTTCTAAGTCTAAATCATCTCTATCAGCTTTTCTATGTTCCTTATTAGGACCATAAGTAAAAGCTAGAGAGTATTTATTTTGTACTAATTCATTTTTTATATTTTCAGTAATTACACCAAAAGGATACGCAAAGTATTTAGAACTAACAATATCTTGTTCCTTAATAAAATCCTCATTAACTACTATCTTATCTTTATTAAAAGATTCCTCACTATGAAGATCAAATGTATGAGAAGCAATTTCTATATTAGGATATTCCTTATTAAGCTTTAAAACTACATCTTTATTCATAAATTGATAAGGATCATCTTTCCATATAAAGTTATTGTTATAATTAACCCCAACATAAAATATAGTAGCATTAGCATTATACTTCTTAAGTAAAGGAGCAGCATAATAATAATTAGACGCATAACCATCATCCATTGTAATTAAAACAGATTTTCTTGGTATTTTACAAGTTCCTTTTTTAAAACAATAAAATTCATCAAGAGTTAATGTTTTATAGTTATGCTTTTTTAAATACTTTAACTGATCCTCAAAATTTTCATTACTCATTACAAAATAACTAGTAATATTATTATCTTTAATATACTTTTCAGTAGCAAAAGAATGATAACCTAAAATAGCCACTTTTTGATCATGATATAAATAAATAAAAAATGAAATAATTAATATAAGTACAAGTATTAATAAAAATATAATCTTCTTTTTCATATAGCACTTCCTTAAATAATATTATACTATAAATTTATAAATATTTCTAAATATATCGCTTGCTTAAATAAATAAACTACATTATAATTAAGAAGAACTATGAAAAAAATTAAAATATATTTAAAACTATTAAGAGTTAAGCATTATATAAAGAACATACTGTTGTTTATGCCTTTAATATTTTCAAATCTAATAACAACTAAAAATATATTATTAACAATAATAGGTTTCATATCTTTTTCATTTATGGCATCTACTATTTATATAATAAATGATATAAAAGATATTGAAAGTGACAAGCTACATAAGTATAAAAAAAATAGACCTCTAGCTAGTGGAGAAATAACTAAGAAAGAAGCATATATAATAGCAATTATACTATTTACAGCATCTATTATATTAAACTATTTTATAGGTGGATTAAATAGCTTGTCATATATATATTTACTAGGTTATTTTATTCTTAATTTATTATATACTTATATATTTAAGAAGATAGCAGTTCTTGATATATTCTGTCTAATGATATTTTATGTAATAAGAGTATACTATGCTGCAGCAATAATAAATGTTGAAGTATCTGTATGGTTATATCTAACAGTTATGTCATTCTCACTTTATATAGCACTTAATAAAAGAAAAGGAGAATATATATCATCTCATCATACTAGAAAAGTACTATCTTCTTATAATGAGAGTTTTCTAAATGACTTCATGAATATATGTATAGCAAGTACTATAGTATTTTATTCTCTATGGGCATGTAATATAAAGGGAGGATACTTTATAATAACAATACCGCTATTAATAGCTATAATTATGAAATTCTCTTTAGCAAGTAATAATAACAATAATCAAGATGTAATAGAAACACTAATAAGTGATAAAGTATTAATTATATTATGTTTGATCTATGGTATAATAGTTTTATTATTAATGAGGTAAAAAATGAATATATATGATTTTGATGACACAATTTATGAAGGAGACTCTACAATAGATTTTATAAAATATTCTATTAAGAAACATCCAATATATATGATTAAGTGTATAACACTAACTATTATTCCTACTATTAAGTATTTACTAGGTAAAGATTCTATAGAAAAAGTAAAAAGTAGTTTGTTTTCATATATGATAAAAATAGAAGACAAAGAAAAATATGTTAATAACTTTTGTGTTATGCACATTAAAAAAATTAAATCTTGGTATAAAGAAAGTCAAAAAGAAAGTGATATAATAATTAGTGCATCGCTTGACTTTTGGCTTATTCCCTTTTGTAAAATGCTTAATATTAAAAATCTAATATGCACACGTATGGATAAAAACTATAAAGTTATAGGTAAAAATTGTAAAGGAAAAGAAAAGATTGTAAGGCTTAACAAAGAGTTTCCAAACATTAATGTTAATAATGCTTACTCAGATTCCCTTAGTGATATACCAATGTTTAACGTGGCTAACAAGGGATACATAGTAAACAAAGACCAACTAACAGAGTATAACAAAGATATACATATTAAAAAAGAAAAACTATTTAATAAAGATTTTATTATATTTATTTTTTGTGGAGGATGTGGTTCATTAACTAACTTCATTATTTCCTCACTATCATCAATATTTCTAGATCCTGTAATTTCATACATACTTGGATATACCATATCCCTAGCAGTCACTTATTACTTAAATATTTCATTAATATTTAAAAGAAATATTAAATTCATAGATTTTATAAAGTTTATTATTTCATATATACCAAACTTTATTATTCAATTAATATGTGTTAATATATTTGTAAACTTATTACATATACCACCTGTTATTTCATATGCAATATCAATTATAATAGGTTTACCAGTATCATTTATATTTGTAAAACTATTTGCTTTTAGAAAGGTTAAAACAAATGAAAAAAATTAATAACATAATAAACAAGCTTAAAGAAAAAAACATTTTTTTCTATTTGTTCATGCTTATTTTTATAGGATTATATATAAAAAGATTAGTAACATATGAATATATAAATACATACACATTATCATACTATAGAATTACATATACTTTAGGTTTCTTATCAAGAGCCTTAGTAGGAAGTGTATTTGATATCCTAGGTATTATTACTAAAACAGAAATATGTATATTTATTACATTCATTAATTTTGGTTTTATGATCATAATGAGTTCATTTCTTAATAATCTTATTAAGAAATATAAAAACAACCTCTTTATACTAGTTGCCTTATTATTTATATTTAATACAGCATCCATTACTAATATATATTCATTCCTTGAGTTTGGAAGATTAGATATATTTATCTGCTTAGCATTCATAATTAGTATGTATTTAATATACAAAGATAGGTTAGAGTTTATTCCCATAATTAGTTTAGTTACAATGCTTATACATGAAAACTTTCTAATGTGGTGTGCTCCAGTAATATGTGCACTTCTTCTTTATAAGTTTATAATAAGCAAAAATAAAAAATATCTATATACTTTAATTATTAATATAATAGTTTTGCTTATTCTATTTATAACTACTAGGTTTATAATATTAAAACCAAACTATGAAAATGCACACATACTAACAAATAAAATACAGGAAAAATCAGACTTTACAATCAATGAAATTGCTATAAGGCAGTACTACTATATGACAAAAGAAGAAAACCATACTACATTTAATATTCCATTTAGCAATCAAAATATATTAGACTGGTTAGTAGCAGCAGTAGGATTCATCTTCTTATTTACAATATTATCAGTACTATGTTTTTATCCACTATTAAAGAAATCTAAACATAAGTTTTTCTTTATTATTTTAATTCTATCCTGTTTTACTCCAATAATCTTATACTTTAAAGTAAGTGATTTTGGTAGATGGTATGTATATATTGTAAACAATTTATTAATCCTTTCCTACTATTTATTTATAACTAATAAAGAATTACTAGATACTAAACAAAACAATAAAATATTATTCTTATATATCTTTATATATCTAATATTCTCATGCTACTTCTATCCCAATAAAAACTTTGATATTATAGAATATAACCACACAGATAAACTCTTAGAAATGAGGAATACAAATGGAAAATAAACTAATAAAACTATATAAAGAAAATAAAACACTAATACTAGTTTTAACATTTATATCTTTTTTAACCTTTGGTTTTTATGCATTAAATACTATATTAAATATTGATGGTGTTACAGACCTAATATTAATAGATAAAGCAAACAATGCTCAAACATACCTATCAGTAGGTAGATGGGGATGGGCATTCATTACTAAGATATTTAATTATTATCCCAATGCTTTATTCTTTTGGTTTATTAATACAATATTCTTTATAGGAAGTACTCTATTAATAAGTAAAATATTTAATATAACTAATAAATTTCATCAAATACTTCTAGGAGCATTTCTAATAGTATTTCCTATTAATTCATATGCATATAGCTATACCTCATGGCAGTACTCCTTAGGTATAGGTATATTCATATCAGTACTAAGTATATACTTAGTAAAATTCAAAAAAAACAACCTATATATCTTACTAAGTATATTATGTATAAGCTTTGCTATAGGTTTATATCAGTCATTCTTACCATTTATAATAGTACTCTTCCTATTTCTATGTATACTAGATATAGATAAAAATATAAAAACAAAAGATTTAATAAAAAAATATTTAACTTATATCCTCATTTTAGTAGGTGGAATTATACTTTATGTAGTACTTTCTAAACTATTTGTAACCATATTTAATATAAAATGGAATAGTTATCAAGGAGCATCTTCTATGTTTAAATTTGATATAAAAGTATTCATAGATAACTTTATACCAAATATTACTAGAAGTTTAAAAATAAATAATAAGTATTTCTTCCCTTCTTTTAGTGTATACATATTAATACTTATCTCACTATATAGTTTTATTATAAATATATTTAATATAAATAAGAAACATATAATACTCTATATTTTAATAACTATTTGTTTAATATTAGCACCTAATACATTAGCATTTATAAAACCTTATGCATGGTATCATACATTAACTTTAATACCATATTTACCACTTTCTCTTGGTTTTATATGCTTACTATTTAAAAATAATAAATTAAATTATATTAATAAATATGTAACACCTCTAATAATCTTTATAGTATGTTTATTTATGTTCTATGATAATAAGATGGCATACATGGCTAAGTTAACAAGTGATGCTTCCTTTCATTATATGAATAGAATGCAGATGCGTATAGAAGAGTTAGATGGATACAAACCACTTGGTTATACTAAGAAAATTTACTTTGTTGGTAGTTATAAAGACTTTGAATTTCCATACTCAAAAGCATACGTAACAGAAGTAGGACCTACATTTTCTTTTGTACATGGTAATATAGCTCTTGAAAATGCCTTAAATGTACTAGGTGATTCATATGAACTAGTAAATGATAAGATAAGTAAAGAAGAAAATGACAAAATAATTCTTTCTTCAAGTAATAAAGATGTATATCCTAAAGAAAATTCTATCTATATGTATGAAGATATAATAGTAGTTAAGATTAGATAAAAGTATTATATAAAAACTATAGAAATTATATCCTATTTGTATTATACTTATAACAAGAGGAGCTTAAAATGAAAAAATATAATATAATGGATGGTAATGAAGCCTGTGCAACAGCAGCATACATGTTTAGTGAAGTATGTGGAATATACCCTATAACACCATCAAGTACTATGGCCACTTTATGTGATAAATGGTCACAAGAGGGAAAGAAAAACATATTTAATGATAAAGTTAATGTAGTTCAAATGCAAAGTGAAGCAGGAGCAGCAGGACTTGTTCATGGAAGTTTGCAAGGAGGAACATTAACCACTACTTTTACTGCTAGTCAAGGACTACTTTTAATGATACCATCAATGTATAAAATGGCAGGAGAAATGTTACCATGCGTTATACATTGTGCAGCAAGAAGCCTAGCAACCCATGCCTTATCTATATTTGGAGATCATCAAGATGTATATGCTTGTAGATCCACTGGTTTTGCAATGCTTTCAAGCGTAAATGTTCAAGATGCATATAACCTCGCTATAGTAGCCCACCTTAGCTCTATAGAATCAAGCATACCCTTTATGCACTTCTTTGATGGCTTTAGAACTAGTCATGAATTAAATAAAATAAGTATACTAGAAGATAAAGAAGTTCTATCACTAGTTGATTATAATCTTATAAATGAATTTAAAATGCGTAGCCTTAATATAGGAAAATGTATAACAAGAGGTACTAGTCAAACAGAAGATATTTACTTTCAAAATACTGAAGCTAGAAATAAATACTACGATGAAGTAGCTGACATTTTAAATAAAAATATGCAAAAGATTAATAAGATAACCTCATCTTCATATAAACCCTTTGAATATTATGGAAGCCCTAATGCTAAAAAGATCATTGTCGCTATGGGTAGTGTATGTGATACTATTAAACTAACAATAGATGCAAATAATGAAGAATTAGGCTTAATAATTTGTCACCTATATAGACCATTTAGTTATAAATACTTCATAAATGTATTACCATCTACTGTAAAAAGTATAGCAGTACTAGATAGAACAAAAGAAGCAGGAAGTGCAGGAGAACCTCTGTACCTAGATGTATGCTCAATACTTAAAGATAAACACCTAAACATAGTAGGTGGAAGATATGGCTTATCAAGTAGAAATACTACTCCTGAAGATATACAAGGAGTATATGATAATCTTAATAATGAAAAACCATTAAATAACTTTACTATAGGTATAATTGATGATGTAACACACCTAAGTCTAAATAAAGGAACTCTAAATATAAAAACAACATCCAAAGAAGTAAAAGTATTTGGTTTTGGTTCAGATGGTATGGTAGGTGGAGTAAAAAATGTACTAAAAGTAATAGGACAAAAAACGAATACTTTTATACAAGGTTATTTTGAATATGATTCTAAAAAAAGTGGTGGAGTAACTATAGGACATGTTAGAATAAATAATAAAAGTATAAATGCACCTTTCTATCCTACAAACCCTAGTATTATATATGTAACAAAAGAAAGCTATCTACATAAATTTGATTGTATTAATAATATAAATAAGGATGGAAAATTCTTACTATGTACTTCAAAAGATGAAAAAGAACTTGATACATTTTTACCAAACCATATTAAACAAGTAATAAAAGAAAAAAATATAACCTTTTATACTTGTGACACAGACAAACTTAATAAAGATTTTGAGTTAAGAGGAAAAATTAACTCAGTAGTTTCATACTACCTTTTAGAAATGCTAGGCGGAACAAAAACTGACGCTGATAACTTTAAATCTATTATTAAAAAAGAATATGGAAATAAAGGGGAAGCCATTGTTAAAAAGAATATTGACTCAATAGAAAATGCGTATAACTATCTTAATGAAGTAGACATAAATAAACTAACAATTACTAAAGAAAAAGAAATTGATGAACATAAAACACTAACACAAACACTTCTAGAACGTAAAGGAGGAGAGTTAAAAGTATCTGACTTTATAGACTATAGAGATGGTACTTTTGAAGGCTCTACCTCTGCCTTAGATAAAAGAAGAGTAACACAACTAGTTCCAAAATGGAATAAAGATACTTGTCTAACATGTAACCAGTGTGCTTTTGTATGTCCTCACGGAGTAATAAGGCCCTATGAACTAACTAAAGAAGAATGTGAAAAAGCACACATAAATATAAATGATACTAAAGAAATACCAAATAGTGATAAAAGATTCTATCTAAGTATTAATGAATCCTTATGTACTGGATGTACATTATGTCAAAATACTTGCCCTTCAAAAGAAAAATCTATATATATGGGACCATATGATGAAGAAAAACAAAGAATAAGTGATTACCTAAGTAATAATATTACAAACACAGTAACATATAATAAATACACTGTAAAAGGAATAGGATATGAAACTCCTTCATTTGAATTCCCTGGAGCATGTGCTGGATGTGGAGAAACTCCATACCTAAGAGTACTTACTAACCTATATGGAAAAGAAATAGTTATAGCAAATGCAACAGGCTGTTCTTCTATCTATGGAGCATCACTTCCTTGTACACCATATAAAATACCATGGATTAACTCTCTATTCGAAGATAACGCAGAGTTTGGTTTAGGACTCCATACCTCATATAAAACCCTTAGAAATAGAGTATATAATATAATGAATGAAAGCATCGAAGTAGTAAATAATGATGTAAAAGAACTATATAATAAATGGCTAAATAACATAAATAATTTTGATATAACACAAAGTATAAAAGAAGAACTAAAAGAAAAAGAAATACCTCAAGATTTAAAACTCCTACTTGACTATATTCCATCACGCACAGTATGGATAATAGGAGGAGATGGATGGGCATACGATATAGGATATGGAGGACTAGATCATGTTCTATCATCAAATGAAAACATAAAAATTCTAGTACTAGATACCGAGGTATACTCTAATACAGGAGGACAAAGAAGTAAAAGCACCCAAATAGGTGCAGTAGCAGAATTCGCATCCACTGGTAAATATAATTATAAGAAAGATTTATTTAAAATAGCTATGAACATTCCAAATGTTTTTGTAGCATCTGTTTGTCTAGGTGGTAATATGCAACAAACAATAAAATCATTTAAAGAAGCTCAAGAACATGATGGTCCTTCTTTGATAATTGCATATAGTCCATGTATATCTCATGGAATAAAAGGAGGTATGAAAAACGTATTAAACGAAGAAAAACTCCTAGTAGATAGTGGATATAACCTATTAATGAGATATAATCCTAAAGAAAATAAACTAACAATAGATTCAAAAGAACCAGACTTTAATAAATATAAAGAAGTCTTTGAAAGTGAACTTAGATATAAAAACCTACCTACACTTAATCCTAAAGACTATGAACAACTATATAATAAAAATATAGAATATGCTAAAAAAAGATATGAAACATTTAAAAAAATGCAGTAACTACTGCACTACTCATTATATACAATAATTTAAATAAAAGTCAGTATACTCCTAAATATACCGACTTTTATTATATACATAAAATAGTAATAAAAATGGATTGTCCTTAAAGGACAATCCGGAAAAAAGAATAAAAAGGGGTTGGCTAGTGTGATACTAGCACCAATTCGCCAAACATTTGAATTGGTAAGTCTATATACTAAAGTATAAGTATACTTTTGTCAAGACTTTTTAAATAAAAAAATATAAAAGTAGATATTTCATAATCAAAGTGTTATAATATGGTTGTTTTAAGTGGAAGGAATAAAATATGCAAATATCTAAAATAAAAGGAATAGGTCCTAAAAGTATTATAAATTTAAAGAATCTTAATATAACAACTGTTGATGACTTAATTAAGCACTATCCATATAAATATAATATTGTTTCATACACATCAATTCATAATCTACAAGATGGTCAAACCGTATTACTTAATTGTAATGTAGATGGTCTAGTACTTCTAAGAAGATTTAACTCTAAAATGAATAGCCTAAGCTTTAGAGCAGGAATAAATGGTAAAACAGTAAACATCATTATATTTAATAGAGCATTCTTAAAAGATGATATCATCTTAGGAAAGAATATAAATGTAATAGGTAAATATAGTGCCCTTAAAAATACTATAGTAGCAAATGATATATACTTTACTAAAGTAAAAGAAGGAACAATTAATAGTGTTTATCATCTTACAACAGGCATAACACAAAAGAACATCATAAAATATATTAGCCTAGCACTTAGTTCAATAGAAGATATAAAAGACTATATTCCAAACTATCTAAATGATAAATATAACTTTATAAGTAAAATAGATGCAGTTAATAAAGTACACTTTCCACAAACTTTAAAAGAACTACAAGATGCTAAAGATAAACTTATTTTTGAAGAATTCTTTATCTTTATGTTTAAAATAAACTACTTAAAAGAAATAAACAAGGAAATTAAACTAAATAAAATAAGAGAAGTTAAATTAGATAAACTAAATGAATTTATAAAAAGTTTACCATTTAAACTAACTACTGATCAAAATACTTGTATAAAAGATATATATAAAGATTTAACAAGTACACATAGAATGAATCGTATGATAGAAGGTGATGTAGGTAGTGGTAAAACAGTAGTATCAGTAGCAGCTATATATATAAATTACCTATCTAAGAGTCAAAGTGCACTCCTAGTACCTACAGAAGTACTTGCTATGCAGCACTATGAAACTATAAAAAACCTATTTATAAATACCCCTATTAATATTACATTATTACTAGGTGGAACTAAAAAAAGTGAAAAAGATAAAATATATGAAGACTTATTATCAGGAAGGGTAGACTTAGTAATAGGAACACATGCCCTAATAAGTGAAAAAGCTATATTTAAAAATCTAGGTCTTGTCATAACAGATGAACAACATCGTTTTGGAGTTAAACAAAGAAGTACATTATCCTCTAAAGGCGTTTACCCTGATACTCTATATATGAGTGCAACTCCAATACCTAGAACATATGCTCTAACACTCTATGGAGATATGGATATCTCATATATAAAGACAAAACCACTTGGTAGAAAAAATATAGAAACTATTATTAAAAGTGATAAAGATATAAATGAAATACTATCACTAATGCTTGATGAAATTAAAAAAGGACACCAGATATATGTAGTAAGTCCTTTAATAGAAGAAAGCGAAACACTAGACCTTACAAATGTAAAAAAACTAAAAGAAAAGATAGATAGTGAATATAATAAAAAAGTAAGAACAGAAATACTTCATGGACGCTTATCAAAAGATGATAAAGAAAAAGTAATGGAAAACTTTAAAAAAGGAATAACAAACATACTTATCTCTACTACAGTTGTAGAAGTAGGACTAGACTGTGCTAATGCTACAATGATGGTAATATTTGATGCAGAAATGTTTGGCCTAGCAACACTTCATCAGTTAAGAGGTAGAATAGGAAGAAACTCCTATGATTGCAAATGTATTTTAATAGGACCTTCTACTAATAAAAGACTAAAAGTACTTACTGAGAGTAATGATGGATTCTACATAACAGAAAAAGACTTTGAAATGAGAGGAGAAGGAGACCTCTTTGGCGTAAAACAAAGTGGAGATATGTCATTTAAAATAGCAAGTATAAAAAATGATTACAAAGTTTTATTAACAGCAAAAGATGAAGCAGACACTTTTATAAAAGAAAATATGAAAAACGACTTTATTAAATACAAATTATATAGTAAAATAGCATTAGATTTAAGAAAATTAGATTAAAATAAGAAAAGGAAGTGAAAATCATGGGAAGAGCTCATGAAGTACGTGCTGCAAGTATGGCTAAAACAGCAGCATCAAAATCAAAACTATACTCAGTTTATGCAAAGGAGATTTATCAAGCAGCTAAATCAAACCCAGACCCAGTAAATAACTTAGAATTAAAAAGAGTTATAGAAAAAGCAAAAAAAGAACAAATACCCGCAGATGTTATTAATAGAAATATTGATAAAGTAAAAAAGGGAGTAATAGAAGATTATCAAGTAATAGAATATGAAGCCTTTGCACAAGGAAAGTCAAATCTTATCATTAAGTGCCTAACTGATAATACTAATAGAAGCCTAAGTTCAGTAAAAACTGTATTTAATAAATGCGGTGCTAAAATGGCTTCAATAGGATCAGTATCATTTATGTATGATCATCTAGGAGCATTAGGTTTTACTGGTTATAATGAAGAAGATATAATGAACACTCTATTTGAAGAAAATGTAGAAGTAATAGATATAGAAAATGAAAACAACCTAATAACAGTATATTGTGATCCAAAAGATTTAAATATTTTTAAAACAATATTAGAAAACAAATATAAAGATATTAAATTTGATATAGATGAAATAGCATGGTATCCAAAAGACTATACAACACTTCAAGAAGAAGAACTTGATAAATTTAAAAGACTTATTACTTTATTAGAAGAAATAGATGATGTTAGTAATGTTTATCATAATGTTAAGATATAATAATTAAAAAGTTTTACAAATAACTTAATACATGGTATAATAACAATCAATTTTAAAAGGGGGAATATAAAATGAACACTGAAAAAAAATATCCATCAAAAGATGCAGTTCATATTAAAGATGAAAATTTTTTTGACAAACATCCAATCATACCTTCTCTAAGTTTATATAATGCAATAAGTTTAACAAGTAAATTATATAAAAAAGAAACCTCTATAGATTGCTTAGATCTTAATTTATCATATGAAGAATTGATTGATAAAGTAGTTACAATATCTAAAGCATTTAAAGAATTAGGAGCTAAAAAAGGAGACATTATTAGTGTTAGTATGCCTAATCTTTATCAAGCAGTAGCAGCCTATTTAGCAGCAAATAGAATAGGTGCTACAATAACTTTCTTAAATTATGATGCAAATATTGAAGAAATAGAAAAACATCTTAATATGTTTGAATCACAAATATTTGTAAACTTTGATAAAGACAGAGTATATAATGAAAAGATAAAGACAAATACAAAAGTAAGACAAATAATTACTTTGTCAAATAAAGAAATAAATAATAAAGAATTTGATGAACAAAGAAACTCACTAATAGGTTATAATGATTTAATATCATTTAACCAATTAGGAATAGTCTCAAATTATTATAATAAACCTATATATTCCTTATATGGAGGGTCTCAAGATTCATTAATTTTATATACAAGTGGAACAACAGGTAATCCTAAAGCTGTAGTACTTACTAATAATAATATACTATCATCAGGAATATATATGAAAAATTCTACACACCTGTTAAATACAAAAGGAGAAAAAGTTCTAGCTTGTGTGCCATTCACATATCCATATGGATTTGTTACATCTGTACTAATGTCTTTATTATGTGGTAGACAAGCAATTCTAACCCCTAACTTATCTTCTGATAATATAAGCTATTATTTAACCAAAAATCCAAACATAATATTTGGAAGTCCAGCACTCTTAGAACTTATAAAAAGAAATGTTGCAGATAATCAAGACTTATCATCAATTAACACCTTTATATCAGGAGGAGACTTTCTAACTACAAAACAATCTAGTAGTGGACAAGAATTCTTTAAATCTCATAATAGTAATGTTACATTTTGTAATGGTTCTGGAAATGCAGAAACCTCTGGAGCAAGTACAAATGCAGTAGGAATAGAAAACAAACCTGAAACAGTAGGTAAAGTTTTAGTAGGAAGTCATCCTATTATTATAGATGAAGATACCGGAGAAGAACTAGCCTATGGTGAAGAAGGACTACTTTGTATATCAGGTAAACATGTGTTTAAGGAATACTACAATAATAAACCATTAACAAGTAAATCTAAATTTTATTATAAAGGTAAAGAATATTTTAGAACAGGAACTAGAGGAATACTAGATGAAGATGGATATTTCACATTAACTGGAAGAAATACAAGATTCTATATTATTTCTACTTTAAATAAAGTTTACTGTGACTATATCCAAAACACAATCTCATTAATTGATGGTATTAGTGCTTGTGCAGTAGTTAAGAAACCAGATGATCAGCAAATATATACAGGAAAAGCATTCATAGTACTTAATGAAGGAATTATACCTAGTAATGAAATGAAAGAGTATATATTATCAAAGTGTACAAAAAAAATAAAAAACCTAAACGGAGAAATAGTTCAACTAAAAGATTTTGAAATACCTACTAGTATTGAATTTGTTAATGAATTACCAAGAACAGAGGCTGATAAGTTAGACTATCCAACCTTAGAAGAAAACGCTAAAGAAGAGTATGAAAGAGAAAAAGCAAAACTAAATATTTCTCATAAACTAGTACTTTAAAAAAGATTTAATATTTAAATCTTTTTTTATGATATAATTATACATAGAATAAGGAGAAAATTATATGGGTAGTGGAATATTTTTCCCATTAAGTGCAGTACTATTTAGTGTTTTAATATTAACATTATTTTTTCTTAAAAAACATATTGAAACATCAGAAACTAAAATGTACGGCGTACTTATTATTGCAAACTTTATAGGCTTATTAATAGAAATAAGTTGCTCTTTGGCAGCTAAAATATATGCAAACTATCAAATAATAGGAAATATAATATTAAAAGCTTATCTAGTATCCATTATAACATGGGCTTATGTATTTACTATCTATATCTTCTATATTTCACATAATAAAAAAGATATAATAAAAACTAAACCATTTATTAAAAAAATATTAATATTAATTTATTGGCTAGTAGTACTAATAATATTTATACTACCAATTAATTTAATTATAAAAAACAATTTTACAGTGAGATATTCTGTAGGACCTAGTGTAGATTTTACTTATATAATATCGTTTATACTCGTATTAATTATGCTCTACTGTATGATAAGAAGCTTTAAAGATTTAAAGACTAAAAAGTTTTTACCTTTATTTGCATTTTTAGCAGTAGGTTCATTTGCAATGATTTTCCAAATGTTTAATCCAGGAATACTCTTAATAACATATGTTGAAACATTTATTGTATCTCTTATGTACCATACAATAGAAAACCCAGACTTAAAAATGATGCGTGCATTAAACCTGGCAAAAGAACAAGCCGAGAAAGCAAATGCAGCAAAAAGTGACTTTCTATCAAGCATGAGTCATGAAATAAGAACGCCTCTTAATGCAATAGTAGGTTTTAGTGAATGCATAAAAACTTCTAAAACTTTAGGTGAAGCAAAAGAAAATGCTTCAGATGTAGTAAGTGCTTCATCTACACTTCTAGAAATAGTAAATGGAGTACTAGATATTTCTAAGATAGAAGCAGGTAAACTAGAAATAATAAATATTAACTATAATGCTATAGAATTATTTAATAATGTTGCTAAACTTATAAAACCGAGAACAGATGAAAAAGGACTAGAATTCATAGTATCTATAGCACCCGATATACCTAGTGTTTTATACGGAGACCATACATCTATTAAAAAAATAATGATAAACCTATTAACAAATGCTGCTAAATATACAGACAAAGGATTTGTAAAATTCACTGTGTCCTGTGTCTTAATAAAAGATGCATGCGTTCTTATTATTTCAGTAGAAGACTCAGGAAGAGGAATAAAAACTGATAAACTTGATAAACTATTTACAAAGTTTCAAAGACTAGATGAAGATAAAAATACTACCATAGAAGGAACTGGTTTAGGTCTAGCTATTACAAAAAGACTCCTAGAGCTTATGGGTGGCGATGTAGTAGTGCAAAGTGTATACGGAAAAGGATCTAAGTTTACTGCAAGAGTAACACAAAGAATCTCTAGTGCTAAAGAAGAAAATAAAAACCAAGCAACCTCTACTACCTTAGATTTAACAAACAATAAAATATTAGTAGTAGATGATAACTTATTAAACCTAAAAATAGCAGGTAAAATATTAGAAACTTATAATTGTAAACCAATAATGGTAGAAAGTGGACAAGAATGCATAACCAAGATATTAAATAATGAGCACTATGACATTATATTAATGGATGATATGATGCCTAAACTAAGTGGAATAGATACTCTAAAAAAACTAAAAGAAATAAAAGATTTTAATACTCCAGTAATAGCACTTACAGCAAATGCCGTATCAGGAGAAAGAGAAAAATACATGTCTTTAGGATTCAATGAATACTTAGCAAAACCAATAGATAAACTAGAGTTAGTAAGAGTATTAAACTTATTTTTAAATAAATAAGTTTAACAAACATGGTAAAAATTGACATTATACTCAAAATATGGTAAAATACATCTAATTTGTGGGG
>JAVVTI010000007.1:0-33994 GCA_036653735.1 Bacilli bacterium
ATTAATAATCTAATTAATAATTAGTACATCTTATTTCCATATAAGATTCAGGATGTTTACATACAGGACATACTTTTAAAGCTTCTCTAGACTTATATATATGACCACAATTCCTACATACCCATATAACTTCTTCATCTTTATTAAATACTTTATTAGTATTAATATTATTAAGAAGTGTTAAGTATCTATTTTCATGAGTTTCTTCTATTTTTAAAACCCCTTCAAATAGTCTAGCTATCTCTTCAAACCCTTCTTCTAAAGCAGTATCAGCAAACTCTCTATACATTTGTGTATATTCATAATGTTCACCATCTGCTGCAGCCTTTAAGTTCTCTTCTGTACTAGGAACATCACCATTATTTAATGCTTTAAACCATAGTTTAGCATGCTCCTTCTCATTTCTAGAAGTCTCTTCAAATACACCAGCTATTTGTTCATATCCATCTTTCTTAGCTTTACTAGAAAAATACTCATATTTAACTCTAGCCTGACTTTCTCCTGCAAAAGCAGCAAGTAAATTCTTTTCTGTCTTACTTCCTTTTAATTCCATAATATACCTCCAACTATAATTATACACTTTTTTCTATTTTTAATCTACTTTTATCCTTCTCATTTACATATATTGTCACTGTATATCTTTCTAATTCTTTTATATTATATATATTATCTTCCTTAAAGTTCTCTATATAAAAACTTACTATATCTCTTATATGTTTATTAAGAGATACATATACTTTTCCTTGTTCTTTTCTTATATAGTAATTATAAATACATTCATAGTACTTAGTTTCTATATTTATTTCATTATCCAAAGTATCATCATATTTAACTATATAGGATGTATTATAATTACTATTAAACCCTACATAAAAAGTATCTGTATCAAACTTAATATTCTTAAATCTTCTTTCCATACTATACTTCTTACTAACATTATCAACATAATTAACCTTATATACCTCTACTATAAATAATGAAACACCTAATATAAAAGAAATAAATAATACACAAAAAGCCTTCAAATACTTTCTAACACATACTTTCTTAATAACCATCAAATTATTAAACATATTAAGAAATAATATACTACTAATAAACATACTAAGTATACATAATACAAGCCCATATATATGTACACCATCTAATATACAAAAAATACTAAAAACAAGTATAATAGTATTAAAACTACAAAAGAAAAACAATAATATATATATACATACATAAACCCAGTTATTATATTTATTTTTATATAAAATATTATCTTTCTTTTCTTTAGTTTTAATACTATGTATCATATTACTAAACTTACTAAATATACTCTTTTTATTAGATATTACAATCTTATCTATAGGTCCATAGCTACTAATAATATCATCTACTCTTTCCTTTTTCTTTCTTCTTTTAATATCATCATCATAATACTTAACAATATCTTTAATATTCTTAACTTTCTTCTTACTTAATTTATTAGTTAATTCATTTAAAAACTTAGTTTTACTCATATTCTCCCTCTTTTTACTATTATCATATAATATATGCAAGTACTTTGTCAATAAACTTAAAATAAGTATATTAAATATATTATTAGTTAATAATAATCATAAGGTTAGGGTGCTATAAAATGTTAAGTAATAATGAAAATATAATAACTAAACTAAAAAAAGACACTAATAATTTATCAAGTATTATATATAGAAAAATGATAATAAAAAAACATACTATTAATATTATATTTAATGAACCTCTAACATCATCTAATAAAATAAGTGACTTTATTATAAGATCATTATCACTCATCCACATAACTAATAAAAACATACTAAATAATATAGAAAACTCTATAAGTAACTTTAAATACACAAAAATATATAATTATGAATCTTTATGTTTATACTTACATAAAGGTTTTACTATTATTCTAATAGAAAACATAAATATAGCTCTAGCCCTAGAAACAAAAGCAGACCTATCAAGAAGCATTACTGTACCTGACACCCAAAACACAATAAGGGGCTCTAAAGATTCTTTTGTAGAAGAGTACCAAATTAACTTAGGCCTAATTAAAAAACGAATAAAAACTAATAACTTATGGACTAAAGACTATTTACTAGGTTCTTCTACTTCTACTATAACATCAATTATATATATAAATGGACTTGCTAATAAGAAGATACTCTCTTCTATTAAAAAGAAATTAGATAATATTTCTGTTCCCTCAGTTATAAGTACAGACAATATAAAGAAATTCCTAGAAAGTAAAGGCCCATTTCCTACTATTATAACCTCTCAAAGACCAGATATGGTATCAAATGCTCTATTAGAAGGTAAAATAGTAATAGCATGTGATAACTCTCCATTTATGTTAATACTACCAAACTTATTTACAGATTATTTTAAAACTAGTGAAGACTTATATTCAAGAAGTCTTAACACTAGTTTATTAAAATATCTTAAATACCTATGTTTCTTTATATCTATATTTCTTCCTAGTATATATGTATCTCTTATTACTATAAACCATGACATTATACCTACAGAACTACTAATAAACTTTGCCACTCAAAGAAGTGGAGTTCCCTTTCCAGCATTTATTGAAGCATTAATAATGATTATATCATTTGAAGTACTAAAAGAATGTGACTTAAGAGTTCCATCATTTGCTGGAAGTGCACTATCCATAGTTGGAGCACTTATATTAGGAGAAGCTGCAGTAAATGCAGGAATAGTATCCCCTATTATGATAATAATAATAGCAGCAACCTCTGTTTGTTCCCTTCCCTTCACAGAGCCAGAATTTATTAACTCAATAAGAGTACATAGAATACTATGTATGGCATCATCTATCATATTAGGTTTTATAGGAATAGTAGTATTTACTATAATATTTATATTAAGACTATCATCTGTTAACCCATATTATACAAACTATATATATAACTTTACAAACCCATTTAAAAAGGAGAATAAATGATTAAACTAAAACTAGTATTATTAATATCCTCTTTACTATTATTTACTGGTTGTTATAACTATAGAGAACTAGATGATCTAGACATAGTTACAGCTGTATCACTTGATAAAACTAATACTAACTTCCTATTAACAGCCCAAATAATAAATACTCAAAAACCCTCTAATAATGAATCATCCTCTAATAAGTTTTATACATTCAAAGCAGAAGGTAAAACAGTACAAGAAGCATTTCGTAATATAATAAACACATCCCCTAGAAGAATATATTTTAATCATAACCAACTATTAGTACTAAGTGAAACTATATCTAAAGAAGGACTAGGAAACATAATAGATTTATTTATAAGAGATAATGAATCTAGAAAAGACTATAGTGTAATAATAGCAAGAAATACCCCTGCACACAAAATAATAGAAACAATAACTAAAATAGACCAAGTAAATGCTTTTAATATTAAAAGCTCACTAAACTCAAACAAAGAGCATCTAGGTATAATTAATAATACAACATTATCTCAAACAATAAATGACTATCTAGATCCTAATAAAGAACCATCTATTCCTTCTATTTCATTAGTAGGTGATAAAGAAGATAACTCAAGTAATAAACAACTAGAAAACACTACTAGTGGTGCACATCTACAAGTAGAAACAATGTCTATATTTAAGAATAATAAACTATCCCGTTATCTAAATAAAGATGAAAGCCTCTCATTAAATATATTAAATAATAATGTACTAAACATAGTACTAACATACCCATGTAATAAAAACAAATATATATCCCTAGAAATATCTAATATAAAAACATCTCTATCATATAAAAATAATAATATAATAATAAGTATAAAAGGAGATATGAATCTTTGTGAAACAACTTGTTCCTATGACCTTCTAAATAAAAATACTCTATCCTCTATAGAAAAAAACACTGAAAACTATGCAAAAAGCATAATAAGTAAAACATTAAATACTCTTATAAAAGATAATGATTTATTAGTAACTAATATCCCCTCTTTTCTTTATAAGAATAAGATAAAGAACTACCAAGATATCAAATTCAAAGTTCACTTTGAATTTATATCAGTAGGTAGTTCTTTAAAGGATGTATCATGAAAAACAAAATAACTACATTTAGCTACTACTCTATAATAATAGTATTCTTAGTATCATCATTTCTAGGTATAGGAGTATACTCTTTATTTAATAGTTCAAAAGAAGACTCTATAATAAGTTTATTTATTTCTCTATTAATAGGCTTACTTATATTATTATCATACATAAAAATATTTAACTATGAACCATCACTTCCAATAGATAAAAAAATAAATAAACTATTTGGAAGTATTCTAGGTACTATTATAAATATATTTCTAAGCCTTAATTGTTTATTCATATCTATTAGTTTACTATATAGTTTAATAAACTTAATAAGCACTCAGTTTCTTTCAGAAACTCCAGTAGTATCTATAGGCTTATGTCTTATATTAACAATCATATATGCTAATATTAAAGGAATAAATGCCCTATCAAAAACATCTATTATAATACTATATATTAATATATTCTTATTTGTTTTAGCATTTATTCCTTTAATATCCCTAGTAGACTTTACTAACTTTCGTCCTATACTAAATAAAGGTATATACCCAGTAATAAAAGGAACATATTCTTTTGTAACACTTAGTATAATACCATTATACTTCTTATTAATAATACCTAAGAATTTAATAGAAAAAGAAGTAACATACAAACATATTATAAAACCCTATATATTTTCTATAATAATAATTATATTAGTAACCATATGTACTCTAGGAGTACTAGGAATATATGCTTCCCTTACATACCAATTCCCAGAATATGTAGTTTTAAAACAAGTAAAACTATTTAATTTTATAGATAGAATAGAAAACATAGTAGTACTTCAGTGGATATTTGGTTTATTTGTATCTCTTTCTATTATGATATATTATATAACAAATAATATTAAAAAAAATACTAAAGTACTACCTATTATAGTAAGCCTTATAGTACTATATCTAACTATTAAACTATTTAAGAATAACTCAGTATATATAGATATAACTACTAAAACACTACCTATAATTCGTATTATAACACTTATTATATTTATAATAATAAATATATTAATTACAATAAAAAAGCACCCTAAGGTGCTTAACCGCTTATCATTTACTTCTAATTAAATTAAATAAAGTACCAAGCCCTAACATCATAAATATAAAACCACAAACACCCGCTAAATAAGGTATAGATGTAACTATAGTTATAATAAGAAGACCTGTAAGTAAATAAACATATTTATTATTCTTCTTATGTAATAATTTATTAAATAATAAATATCCAAGAACATACCCAATAAATACTCTAGATATATATAGTGCTACTAAATAAAGCCCAAGTACAGCAAAACCTAGTGGCATACCAACACTTGTAGTAATAAATAAAAATGCAATAAGAGGTGTAGTAAATAATACTAAGAATCCATGACCTAACCCTCTTAAATAAGTTTCAGCTTTAGCAGTTTCTATAACTCTTTCTAACTTATCTATAACCTTACTGAAAAGTAAACAAATAAGCATACCAGTTATAAATATACCAATAAATGAAACTGCTCTTTGTAAAACAATAGACTGAAACTTTTCCATTTTAGTCATATCATTATCATATACATCTGATACAAATGTAGAAACATTTTTAGTAGGTAATAACTCCTTACCTTCTATTTTAGCATTTTCATTATATTTAAAACTTCCCCTTATTAAAACATTCTCACCTATTATAATGTTCTTAGAATCTACTTTAACATCACCATCAATAATAGCATTCTTAATCTCTACTTTATCTCCAGTAACAAACAAGTTTCTGTTTATACTACCAGCTACTAAAGAAGACACACCATATATATAAGCATCTCTTTTAATAATACTTTCTTTTCTTAAATTAACATTATATCCTATTAGTACAGCATCTTTCTCTACTGTTGAATAAACATTTTCATTATTACCAAGAACTAATAAATAATCACTACTTCCTGATATTTTAGTTTCATTACCAACAATAAAAGATATACCATTAACTCCCCCTTCCTGAGTAACATTATTACCAAGAAACACAGCACTTGAATCTAAGCTATCTTTCAAAATAACATCATTGCCAGTAAACATGCGTTTACTACTACTTACTTCCTCCGCATTTAAACCCTGTAGAGGCATAACAAGCATAATAAGCATAACAACTTTAAATAAAAAACTTCTCTTTTTCATAACTTTCCCTCCATATAAATAATAACATTATTTATTACTTTTGTAAAATCATTAATTTATATGTTATAATATACCACTAAAGGAAGAAGTCTTATGAATGAATATGATAAATTATATAACAAAGTAGAACTTAATGGCTATAATGAAAATGAAGAAGAATCATTAAAAGCACTAGAAGATCTAAATGATGCTTTTAATGATACATATCCAATTCCATTATATGATGATGAATATGCAGAACAACTCCTTTCATTTTTATACAATAACTCCTGCCAAGAATATAAAAATGAAATACTTAAAATACTAAAAAAACACTCATATAACTTACATGCTGAAACTCTTACAATAATAAAAGAGTTACTATTAAACACTAAAAATCCAACTACTAAATTGCATACACTTTCATATATGCCTAGTATTGAAAGTATAGAATATAGAAATGATGAGCTTTTTCTTACTACTACTCAAGGAACATTCAATATAAAAAAAGCATCATCATATTATAAGGATAATAAGGATATTTATAATTATCTTAGACTAAACTCATTAAATGGTAAATGTCACAGTGCTTCTCTTTGGTTTATAAACTCATACCCCTCATGTACAGCATTAACATCACTTTGTCCAAATATATTTAGAGGCTTCTTCTATCATACATTTATAGTAACTCCTAATAATAATGTAGTAGACTTAGCATCTAATTCAGTAATGAGTCTAGAAACAGCCAGCACTCTATATGACTTTACAAAAATAACAGAAACAACTATTAATGATCTGCAAGACACTAACTTTACAGACCCTATGTTATATGACACAAATCCTCTTCTACTTCTAGCACTTCAAAAACAAGCAGAAACATTAAACATATAAATAAAAAAATCCTATAAGGATTTTTTTTAAAATACTTTTGGTAGCGACGGGGGGAATCGAACCCTCAACCTCACGGGTATGAACCGTGCGCTCTAGCCAATTGAGCTACATCGCCATAAGAAATATATAAGTAGTATATCAAATAAATATATGTTTTACAAGTAAAAAGTTAACTTTTTACCTAATAAAACATTATTATTTATTAATATCTAAAATCTTACTTCTAAGTTTATTAAGACTATTTTTCAAATAAGCATCTTTTAACTTCTTATTTTTATTATTTTTCTTATAATTATAAAGATCTATAATCTCACTATATATTAAAATAAGTTTCTTACCAAAAACTAAAGAAGAACTTTCTTCAGCAGTTATATAACCATTAGCAGACAAACTTTTTCTTAAGTCTTTATTATTAAGAACTCTTATAATAGATGAAGCAAACTCCTTATCATCTTTAACTAAAATACCATTAACTTCATCTCTTATAACCTCAGATAAATTAGGTGCATATTTACACACTACTGCAGCCCCACTAGCAAATGCTTCAATAAATGTTAATCCTTGTGTTTCAGTAACTGAAGCATTAACAAAAACATCACCTAAAGCATAATAAAGAGGTACACTTTCCCATGGAACTGCTCCAGTAAATATAACATTATCACTAATACCTAAATCTACTGACTGCTTTCTTAAACTATCTAAAGCAGGTCCACCACCTACTATTACTAACTTACTATTCTTTATTTTCTTAATAGTATCCTTCATAGCACTTATTATCTTATCAATACTTTTCTCTTCTCCTACTCTACCAATAAAAAGTACTACCTTATCACTCCTCTTTATACCTAAAGACTTCTTTAAAGATATAACATCCTTTTTACTAATATTCTTAGGATTAAACCTGTCTATTTCTATTCCAGTAGGAACAACAAATATATTCTCATCCACTTTACAAGTAATATTTAAATACTTCTCCGTCTCATAAGAAGGAGCTATAACACACTCAGAATTTCTAATAAACTTCCTAGAAATAAACCTAGCAAACTTCTTAGAATAACCACTCTTACCCCCACTTATAGGATTAATATAACCCAAATAACTCTCCCATAGAGTATGATAAGTATGTATAAAAGGTATACCATATTTCCTTGCTATAATCTTACCAAAAAACCCAATCCCAAACTCTGTTTGAGTATGAATAATATCTAAATTTAAACTTTTAATCTTCTTAGCAATATCCTTAGAATAAAAAAAAGCCAACCTATAATTAAACTTCTTACCAATTAAAAGTGGAACACTTTTAATCATATATACATTTTCATTATTATATTTCTCATGCTTACTAGGACAAAATATAAATACTTCATGTCCTTGTTTAATTAACTCAGTCTCAAGCATCTTTATAGATGTTACTATACCATTAATATCAGGATGATAAGTATCACTAAATATTCCAACTCTCATAAAAATGCCTCCACATATTAATATCATATATTAAAAAAAATAGTTTGTCAAATACATGCTTTCTAACATAACTTTACATAAAAAGTGATAATTTAGTTAACAAAAGACAATAATAAAGATATAATAACATCTAGGAGTGTATTATGAAAAAAAAGATATTGATTGTCTATGCAACATATGGTACAGGTCACAAAGTAATAGCTAAATATATAGAAAACTACTTCAAAGAAAAAAACAGCTCTTATGAAGTACTATCAATAGACTTATTATTATATTCAATACCTATACTAGGAAAGTTTACACAAAAAGCAAGTAACAAAATAATCCTAAGTAAAAACCCATATTTATGGAGTATTATTTATAATCTCTACAACAATAAGTTTAGTGTTAAAAGCACTAATAAAATATTTATTAACTTATTTAAAAACAAAAAATTAATTAACTTATTAAAATCATATAATCCAGATCTAACTATATCAACACATTTCTGGGCTAGTTCTCTAATAACAAACTTTAATAAAAAAGAATATATAAATTCTAAACTAATTACTATTGTTACTGACTACCAAGCACATGAATTTTGGTTAAACAACCATAAAGGAGAAGACGCTTTAATAGTTAGTGGTAATGATATAAAAAACTATTTTATATCAAAAGGAGTAGATAAAACCAAAATATTTACATATGGAATTCCTATTTCAAATGAATTTAATACTTCTATTAATAATAAAATAGAACTATATAAACAATATAAAATAGATAGAAATAAATTAGTTTTTCTATTCTTCGGAGGTGGTGGTTTAGGATCATTAAGCTCTATTCCCTATGTAAAAACACTATTTAAACTAAACCTTCCAATTAATATAATATTTGTATCTGGAATGAATAAAAAACTTAAACTAAAAGTAAAAGAACTATCCAAAGAATATCAGGTAGACAATATTACAGTACTAGGTTTTGTAAACAACGTACCTGAATTACTAAAAATAAGTGATGCAGTTATTACAAAACCAGGAGGAGTTACTATAACTGAGTGTATAAGTGAAAAAAAACCTATGATACTTTTTGGTAAAAAAGGTGGAAATGAACTTGGTAATACAAAATACATAATAAAAAAAGAATTTGGTATTAATGTAAGTAGTACATCTTCCTTTAAAAAAGAAATGATAAAAATAACAAAAAAACCAAAATATTTAAATCATCTAACAAAGAAACTAAAAAACCAAAAAGATAATAAATCAATTAGTAAACTATATAAACTATCAAAAGACTTATTAGAAAAATAATAAGTCTTTTTTAGTATAATTTATAAAATATATAACATATTAAATATGAAAGGATAAATATAATATGAAAAGTACTTTATCAGTAAAAGACTTATTATATATAGAAGATGCTTTCTCATGGAATCTTGAACTATGTAAAAAAGTAAAACTATATATATCCATAACAAGAGATAAAGAAATAATAAAGATATTAAATACTCTCTATGAAAAACATATTAAAATATGTAACAATCTAGTTTTACTTTTAGGAGGTTCAAATGAATGATAATAAGTATAGTATCACTAATATACTCTCAGATTTACTACTTAATATCAAAGGCTTATCTTCTAACCTAACAACTATGATAAATGAAATGAGTAATGATTACCTATTTGATGAAATATACCAAGCCTTTGATATAACAACGCAAAACGCAAGAATGCTATATAATGAAATGTTAAAAAGAAACCTTTATACTATAAAAACAGAAGATACATCATGTATCCAATTAGCATCAAAAAATCTCTTTACTAAATTAAAAGAAATGAAATAACTTCATTTCTTTTTATTTACTTTAATAATCTTCTTAATAATCTTTCTATATATAGGAATTAATTTAGTAAACACAACATACATAAATTTATTTAATACATAATCATATTCACCAGTAAACTCAATATAATCTCCACCAAACTTCTTCTTAAACTCATGTATACCAATTAAACTCTTATTACTTAAATCACCTATTGTACCAAACAAATCATATACTTTTATACCTTTATCATAATAATACTTAATATGAGTTTTATATATTAAATAATTACTATTAAGCTCAGTTAATATATCATGATTACCCGCATATAACCCCCAAGCTTTATTACCATACTCAACAACAAAATCCGCATTAAGAATTATCTCATTACCATAAGTTTCCTTATATAAAGTATACTCCTTTATTTCATTAATAGTTTTTATTCTTCTACTTTCTAAATCAGACTTTCTAACTTTTTGAGAATCAACTAACTTCTCTATTTTACTTAAATTATATAACTTCTCATCTATTTCACCTATTACCTTATTACATTTATCAATTAACTTAGACATATTAATACTACATAAAAATATATTACATTTATTTTCCTTATTAAATATATCATAAAGATCTTCATAATACTTAAGATTATGATTAATAATACCCTTCCTATTCTCAGTAATAAGCATTAAATTATAAAAGTCCTTAATATTATCTTTATTACCAATACTTACTTTACACTCATAATCCTCTGCTTTTCTAATTCTTTGCTTTAAAGACTTAGAAAAATCACTTTCTATATCAGTAAAAGGCCTATCCATATTAATTCTAAAAGTATACCTAGGTTGACTAGATTCAAAATTCTTAGTAAACCCTAAATGTCTATACCCCATAGATAATAAACTATTATAAACATCCTTCCAATTATAATTAATAATATTTTCTTTATCATTCTTATCAAAACTACTCATTATAATATCAGGATCTATCTTTATAAATATAACTTTCTTACTTTTAAAATAATCTACTATATTAGTAGTAAACTCTTTTAATAAAACCTCATCAAACATATTCATAACATATCCACGAGGAGCATATAAATAAGAAAAACCTAAAGGAAGCTTCTTCTCAAGTAATAACGTAGCACACACTATCTTATTACCATCTTTAATACCAACATAATGTGGTATTAAACCCTTATCTTTATAAGAGAATTCTCCCCATAAATAACTCTGTAAAAAATGTGACTTATAAATATTACTTAAAACAAATTCTTCATATTCATACTTATCAATATTATCTATAAATTCCATATTACCTTAATCACCTTCTTATATTACTATATCATATTTATTAATATAAATGTAAATAAACTTAAACATCTTATACATTTATTTGTAATTTACTATCATTTATTATATAGTAATAAACAAGGAGAAAAAATGAAATTAGAATTAATATGTGCATCTACAGATGCAGGACTACAAATAAATGGAGCAGCTCAAGGCTCTTTAGATATATATGAAACACTAAAAAATAATAATAACTATAAAAATAATATAAAACTCTTACTTCAAAAAGACTTTACAAAGTCTTATGATATACTAAATAATAAAAAGAATATAAAACAAGTAAATGAGTTTAATGAAAACTTATATAATGAAGTACTCTCATCTATAAAAAATAATAAACTACCCCTTATTATAGGAGGAGATCATAGTATATCTATAGCTTCATCCCTAGCAAGTAAACATGAAACTACTGAGTACTTAATATGGATAGATAGTCATGGAGACTATAATACATTTGATACTACTATTACAGGCAATATACATGGTACTCCTTTTGCAACCATTACTAATCAAAATGGATATACGCTTACCCCTTTTCATAATAGTACATTCTATAACCCCCAAAATACATACCTAATAGGCTCTAGATCAATAGACCCTAAAGAACAAATAAATATTGAAAAAGCCCAAGTAAATAACTACTCAAGTTCTTACGTAAAAACTAATAATATACATACACTTATAAATGAAATATTTAATAATATAAAAGATAACAAAGTACATATAAGCTTTGATATAGATGTAATAGACCCTCTAATCGCACCAGGAGTAAGTATACCAGAAGAAAATGGATTAACATTTAACGAGTCATTTCTAATATTAAAAGAGATACTAAAACACAAAAATAATATAGCATCAATAGATATAGTAGAATATAATCCTCTACTAGATAAAAATAATAAAACAAAAGACATACTTATAAAACTAATAGATGAAATATATAATACTTATAAATGAAATAGTGCACATATTCCCTCTATTATTAAACCACTAAAAGAACCTATAAAATAAAGCATTAATAAAATATTAATGTTTTCTTTTAAATTCTTATTACTCTTAAATAGTACTAAAAGACCAACACCACATCCAGTTAATAAACCAGAAATAGTAGACGCAAAACTAATAACATTATTTAAATATAACTCTGTTATTATAACAGAAGCACCACAATTAGGAATAAGTCCTATTAAACTAGTAATAAAAGGGCTAAAAATACTATTAGTTAAAAGTAAATTTTTTATATTCTCTTCACCAAAATAATGAAGAACTACATGTAATATAAATGAAACAATAGTAATAAATAAAAGAATACTAAAAGTATGTTTAATACATGCTTTTATTATTCCCTCCTCGCACTTACAATGATTTTCCTCGCAAAAGTTTCCAATATTAATTGTTTTCTTTCTTCTTAAAACAAAATCAATAACAAAACCAGCTATAAACCCAATAATAATCTTAATAATAATTATCTTAAATATTACTAATGCATCCGTTCCTCTAGATAGCATAATAGGCAGCATCTCATCAGAAGTAGACAAATATACTGAAATTAAAGTACCTAGTGAAATAATCCTTGTTGCATATAAATTAGTAGCTGCAACACAAAACCCACACTGAGGAAAAGCACCAATAATACTACCAAAAAAAGGCCCAGCTTTACCAGCTTTCTCTATTTTTTTTCTACTAGCATTACTAAGCTTATGCTCAATTAATTCAATTATAAGAAATACCACAAATAAAAATGGTAATAATTTAAGTGAATCAAATAAAGTATCAATAAATATCTCTTTCATATTCCTGCCTCATAAATCTAATAAATTATAACATTAAATATATTGTTTATCAACACGTTTCCATTATAATTATACTTTTCATTTATTTATATTATACATAGAATAAATATGTAAAGAGAATTAAAAATAATTTAATTCTTTAATATAATAAAAAGAAAGGAAAATAAATATGTCATTCGTTTATGCAAACCCCGGTTCTGGTCCTTCAGCAGGCGGAATTGGATGGTTTAATTTTAACAATATAAATCTATCACCAGGACAATCATATTTAGGATTAACAGGCACTTTAAGTGATGGAACTAAAGTTACTTTTGATATATCAGTTCCCTCATCATCTGCTATGACATTTAATCCATACCCATCACCCGTAGCTGGTGTATTTGGTTATGTACAGTACACTGGAATTCCAGGTAACCCTTTACTACAAAACAATAGAATATCATCACTAGATCCTGGAATAATACAAATAACAAATATAAAAGTACTAGATATATACGGAAACCCTGTACCATCATATACAGTAGTTGTATCAGATGCTGAAGACACAAATATAGGAGAATCATGGACATTTGATACAGATGGATTACCATGGAAACTATTTACTACTATAGGAAATAACCCAACTACACTAACAGGTATAGGAACACAAACAGCCTCTATTATAGGTACAACACAACTATTTACAGCAGACTATGTACTTACAACAGACAATGCTAAAAACTTAAAACTAACAGCTGTAACAAACGGAGGCCTAGAAGCAGTAGCAATAGGTTTTTCAACAACTAGTGTAACTGTACAAAAAGTAGTAGGAGCAAGAATAAATAGTGCAGATCAGTTTAACCTAAACATAACTGGAACTCCAAGTTCTTCAGTTACTACTACAGGCACAAGTGTAGGAACTCAAGTTGAAAAAGCAAGAGTTTACGCTATACCAGGAAACACATATACTGTAAATGAAACAATGGCCCCAGGTTCAATAAGCCTACTTAGTGACTATATAGTATCCACTTCTGCTTTAAATAAAACCCCTGCATCACTACAACCTGCATCAGGAAATCTTCCCCTATCAGTAACAACTTCTTTAGGAGATGAAATAGTTTACACAATTATAAATGCAGAAGAAAAAACATTTACAAAAAGTGTAGACAAAGCATACGCAAAACCAGGAGACATTTTAACATACACAATTACAGGATATAACCCTAATAGTTTCCCTGTAAACAACGTACTCGTTACAGATGCTCTTCCAGCAGGCACCTCATACATAGGAAACCTAATAGTAAACACTCCATATACAGGTACTTCACCTCAAAGTGGAATAACACTACTTACAGTAGCTCCTCTTAGTGTAGCAAGCATCTCATATCAAGTGCAAGTAAACACAGGATTCTCCCCTTCTACTGTAAACAACGTAGCCTCTATTTCTATTCCAAATGAACCTGTTAAAAATACAAATATAGTATACACTATAATTAATAATGCAGACCTAATATCACCCGGAAACTTTATAAAAACAGTAGATAAACAAAATGCCCTAGTAGGTGATATTCTAACATACACACTAAAACTTAATAATACAGGAAATGTACCAGCAAACAACGTAGTAATAACAGACATAATACCCTTTGGTACATCCTATATTCCACTTACTACAGTTTCTACTATTCCTTTTAGTGGCGATCCAACTACTACTATAAAACTACTAGCCCCTATAATACCAGGAACTCCAGCAACTATCTCATTTAAAGTAAAAATAAACTCTGTAAGTCCAAATAACAGTACTATTCCAAACACTGCAAATGTCAAATATACATATACAACAGACCCACTATTACCAAATAAAGAAACAGCTGAAGGAAACTCAAATACTGTATTAACAAACATAGTAAACCCAGTACTTAATTTAATAAAAACCGTAAATGAAACAGCATCCTTTATAGGAAGCACACTTATATACAACATACTAGTTAAAAATGATGGAAACACCCCACTAAACGGTGTTACCATTACAGACATAATTCCATCTGGAACTACATATATTCCATATTCCCTTGTAGTAACAGACTCATACACAGGTGATATAACCTCATCAATAATACTAACAAACTCACTTATGCCTAACACTCAAGTAAACATAAAGTTTAGTGTAAAAGTAGTTTCTATTCCAAACCCTAACCCAGTAGAAAATAAAGCAATAAGTAACTATAAATACACCCTTAATCCATCAAGACCTAATGATAGTGATGGACTTGCAACAAGTAATATAGTAAAAACTCTAATATTTAGAAATAATTATACAAACGAAATAAATGATATTATATATTCTATTTCACAAGCACAAAAAGCTCTTGCTTCAATAGCTGATAGTGAAGGAAAAAAGTTACAAAAAATAATATCATTATCTAATATATCCAAAGAAGAACTACTATGTATAAATAAAAGTATAAAAGAAACTCTAGAATCTATAAATAACTTAGAAACAATATTTATACAAAAACTAAATGTTTTAGCACCACAAATAAACTCATATGATTGTTGTTAATACAAACAAAACATAAAATACATAAAGAAAGGAGAACAAAAAAATGTCAATGCCAATAATAATATCAAGTAACATAAAAAGATGTCAAGCTATAACAGATGTCATAGAATCAGTAGCACTACAAGAAACAGGACTATCACACATAATAAATGCAGAAGGTGAAAAAATACAAAAAGCTCTAGAACTTAGTAAAACAAATGAAGAACTTCTAAAAGTAAACGATTCAGTCCAATCAATGGTAAAATCTATTACTATTCTAGAATCTATTCTACAAGATAAATTAAATGTATGCTTATCTAAAGATTGCCCAGACACTCCATGTGTAAAACCAGTAGTAGAAGCAACTCTTGAAGATAAAAGCACAGGAACTTTAGTACTTACAGAACCCGGACTTTATACATTTACAGGAAATAAAAAAGTAGCAAAAATTAAAATAACTTCTTCTCCAGTTGCTACTGTTACCAATATTAACCCTCTACCAGTAGGAGTAACACTAGTAAATAATACAATAACATTTACTGAAACCTATGTATCTACAGTAGAAAACACACTAAACTTTAACATAGGAGATGCACCTTGTAATACTTTATTAAAAATAATAGCTAAAGCTGTAGCTTAATATATATAATAAAGGGGCTAAGTATGAAAACCATTATTCATACTTAGCCCCTTTTATTACATTAACTATAATTTTATATAATTAATCCTTAAACCTCTTACTTATAAATTTCTTACTACCCTCATCCATTATAAACATAAGAAAAACAGATAAAAAACAATAAAATACTTGTATAAAACTAAGAGTACATAAATGAAATACACTTCTTAATGGAGTAACAAATATTAGTATCTGAAAGACACTTAATAATAATAAACATTTATTTAAATTAGTATTACTAAATATATTTTTATTAATAACATTACACTTTAAATTCCTACAAGAATAAGCAAATATCATCTCCTGTAATACTAATGTTAAAAAAGCCATAGTAGCCCCAACCTCTAAATTAAATATTTTAATATTAATAAAATAAATACATAATATAGATATAGTTTTTAAAATCCCAGAAGTAACCATCTTAGCCACTAAAAAATTAGTAAAAAATGAACTATTCTTCTTTCTAACCTTCCTATTCATAATATTATCTCCAGCTTTTTCAAATGCTAATGCAGTAGCTGGAATAGAATCAGTAATTAAATTAATATATAATAATTGAATAGGAAGGAATATCTCTAAACCAAACATCATACCAATAAATACAACAAGTACCTCAGCTATATTCCCAGTAAGAAGATATACAAGTACATTTCTAATATTATCAAATATTCTTCTTCCTTCTTCAACAGCTATTACTATTGTAGAAAAACTATCATCCGCTAATATAATATCCGAAACTCCCTTAGATACCTCAGTCCCAGTTATCCCCATTCCAATACCTATATCAGCTGTCTTTAAAGCTGGTGCATCATTTACACCATCACCTGTCATAGCTACAATTTTATTATTCTCTTGCCAAGCATCCACAATAGCTAACTTATTAGTAGGACTAACCCTAGCATATACATTATACTTATTAACCTCATTAACAAGTTCTTCAAAAGTAAATTTATCCAACTCTTCCCCTGTAATAGCCTCATCATCATTAACTAAAATACCTGTTTCTCTAGCTATAGCAGTAGCAGTAGACAAACTATCACCCGTTATTAAAATAGGTCTAATATTTGCCTTCTTACATATTGCAATAGACTCTTTAACATTCTCTCTAGGAGGATCTATCATAGAACTTAACCCTACAAATACCATATCACTTTCTAAATTATTACTAAGAACATAATCATCTTCTATATCCTTGTAAGCATATGCAATAACCCTATATGCCTTATTAGATTCACTAGTCTCAACAAGATTTAACTTATCTCTAATTTCATCATCTAACTTTACTTCCTTATCATCAATAAGTATCCTACTACATCTTTTTATTATAGAATCAAAACTTCCCTTAGTAAGTAACTTATTCTTATTTCCATACTTATTAATAGTAGACATCATCTTTCTAGAAGAATCAAAAGGAAGTTCATCTAACCTCTCATGACTACTTCTAACCTTATCAATATTTTCATACGCATCAGCATAAGAATAAAGAGCTATCTCAGTAGCCTCCCCTATATACTCTGATTCACTTTTCTCAACATCATTATTAAGTATCATAATATCTATTAATATATTACTAGTTTTAAGATCATCTATAAATTTATTATTAAAAAATATTCTCTTAACACACATCTTATTCTGAGTAATAGTACCTGTCTTATCACTACAAATAATCTCAGTACTACCAAGAGTCTCAACAGAAGACATTTGCCTAACAATAGCATTCTTCTTAGCCATAGAAGATACACCTAAAGAAAGAACTATAGTTATAACAGCAGGAAGTCCCTCAGGTATAGCAGCAACTGCTAAAGAAATAGAAAGCATAATAACACTACTTATCTCCATCTTCTTAGTAATCCCTACTATCATCATAATAACAATAATAATACCAATTATTATAGATAACGCCTTACTAATATCATCAATTTTCTTCTCAAGAGGAGTAAACTCTTTAATATTAATATCTAAACTTTTAGCTATTAAACCAATCTCAGTATTCATACCAGTATCTGTTACAATAGCATGACACTTCCCATATATAATAGCAGTCCCACTATAAATCATATTCTTTCTTTTAGCAAGTATAGTACCCTTTTCAAGAGGTAATATATCCTTTTTAACTTCTATAGACTCACCAGTTAAAGAAGATTCATTAACCTCTAACTGAACTTCCCATATTATTCTTGCATCTGCACAAACGGTATCACCAGCCTCTAAAACTAAAACATCACCTATTACAACATCCTTACTATCAATAACACATAACTTACCATCTCTTTTTACTTTAACATTACTTTCCTGCATCTTCTTAAGGGAATCAATTGCTTTATCAGCTTTCATTTCCTGAATAAACCCAAGAACCGCATTAACAAATATTATAGCAAGTATTATAATACTATCTACAAAAGATGTCTTATTTAAAATAGAAACCAAAAAAGATATAACAGCTGCTACTAATAATATACCAATCATTAAATCTTGAAACTGCTTAAAAAACTTTATAAGCTTAGAATTCTTATTAATAACCTTTAATTCATTCTTACCATATAACTTCTGCCTTCTTATGACTTCTTCATTACTTAATCCCATTAAAGAAGAATTTAATTTGTGTATTACTTCTTCCTTATTAAGTTCATAATATTCCATAAACTCTCCTTACACTTAACATAAATAAGTATAACATAAAAACAAGTAAATAATAAAGTAAAACACCTCTTCTTATTTATCTTTCTTATACTATAAATTACTAAAAAAGTAATAACCACGCTATCAAAAACCTACAAAAGTTATTGTCATAAACCTACATTTTATTTTGACATTTAAAAGAAAAAACCTCTAATAAAATTTTACTTTATCTTCTATTTTCTTGCTATCACTAATGCTATTATTACCTAATTCTATACCATCAATACTACTATCATATATCCATTTTTTAATATCTTCCATATTATTTGTTTCATAAAATTTAATTAGTTTTGTAAAGAAAATCACTTGATTTTCTTTAGATATAGTAATAATTCCACAACCATTATCTATCATTAATTTATTAGCAAATAACATTCCAACTCTTTTATTACCATCTAAAAACATTTGTTTTCTCATGATATATAACATTACTTCAATAGCTATTTCAGTTTTTGATTTAGTCTCCTGTTTAAAAATATTCTCTAATTCCTCTTTAATTTGGCTCTCAATTGGAAATTCTGGTTTCCATTCTGTTCCGCCCATATTAACAGGTGTTGTTCTTAATCTTCCAGGATTAAAAACCAATTTATCAGTAACTAATTTATGCAATTCACATAAACATTTATAATCATAATCAATGCACTCATTTTCTAGTATAAATTGCCAAGCATATTTTAGATTACTAATTGCTATTACTTGATCTACTGTTAAATTATTTACCATTCCGCCATCATATATTGCTTGTGTTTCAGGATATGTTACACCAATTCCCTCAAGATTAGCACTTTTCCATATATAATCAACTATATTTCTTTTTACTATAAAAATATTTTGTTCCCTTGTTAATTTATATTTATCTTGCATTTATTTTTCTCCTTTTCATATATCATATTAACTATTTTATCATAATATTTTATTTTATTCTCTTGTATCAATGATTAACTCATAAACAAATTATTTTAAATTATATTACAACTAACAATATAATTATACCACTAAAAAGGTGCTAGTGAAAATTATATTTAAATCTCATTTACAAGTCACCACTAACTCTTTTCCTAGTATTTTCCTTGTATTTTCCTGGTAAATTTTCAATATTTAATTAATTTAAATTTCTCATATTATCATAATCAGTTAATAGCAATCAAATTTACCATTGCTTAACAATTTATCAACATAAAAACTAACCTTCTCATCATTTAGGTATAAATCAAATCTTCATCAACTCTATAATTACTTATATAAAAATCTTCAAATATTTCATTTATTTTTCTTAGCAAAATGTTTTTCTCTCTAAATTCCTTTTCATATACCTCCTTCAAAGGCTTTAAAGCCTTATAAAAAAAAAGTATCCCAGCTCTCGCTGGGATTTCAGGGGGTTTTGGTGAATACACTCTCACATTAATATCGTAAGAAGTATATTCATAATCACATAATATCACTACCATGCTAAACCAATAATATTATAATTTAATATAAAAGTCAATTTATTTCTAATACATTTATTTTTCCTTTACAGCAGTTGCTATCTTTTTCCATAACTTACTAGATGAATAATTTAAAATACCTACTTTATATATTCTAAGACCATATTTAACAAGTAAAAAATTAGTTCCTACTAAAAGTGTAGCTGATATTAAAACATCTATAAAAGATACTTGTCCTATCATAAGAAGAACTGGGGACAATATACCAGAAATAAATGGTACATAAGAAAGTATCTTAATAAACAACGCATTATCATAAGTAGATGCTACTATAGCCATATAATAAGCAAACATTAAAATTAACATAAGTGGTGTTTGCAATTGTTGATAATCTTCAATACTAGTAGTCATAGAAGCAAGTATACCTGCTAACAAGGAATACGCTAAAAATGTAAGTAAAAACATAATAATAACAAGTGGTAAAGCCTTTAGAATATTAGACAGAATACCACTATCTACTAATCCTGAAACTATCTCATTACTATTAATCCCTAACCCAGAAAGAAGATTATCTTTAACAAGCAACTTCCTAGTAATAATACCTACAAACCCATAAAATAATAGTAAAAAACTCTGTATTAAAACAAATGCATTAGCACTTATTATCTTAGCTAGAAAATGTACCTTAGGAGACACACTAGATATAATAATCTCCATACTCTTAGAAGTCTTTTCCTCATTAATCTCAGCTCCTATAGAATTAACAACCATAATAATCAGCATAAATATAGGAACAATAAATATAGGAATAAGCATATTACTTAAAAATTTCATAAACTCATTCTTCTCGTCTAAATTCTCAGATAAATATTCTCTCTTAACATTAACAGGTTGATAAATAGTAGCAAGTTCATCTTTATCAATACTACTTTTAGATAAAAAGATATTCTGTTTAGTATTAGAAAGAGTAGTCATAATACTTTGAAACATAGCACTATCAATAAACTCATAACTTATAACTAAGGTATCAACACTCTTATCATTTTCAGCAATATCTAAAATAATATGCTTCTCTTTTTCATCCTTAATCTTACTCTTAACAATAGAATAATCTTTATCTATTTCTTTTATTTCAATATTTTGTTTATTACCTAAAGCATTACTCTTCTCAAACTCCTTAACAAACTCATTATAATACTCACTATTATTAATATATACAGTAGTAGGATCATTAAAATCCCCACCAAAAAACTTAATTACATTATCTATATTACATATAATAGGTATAAATAAAAATAATAATACATTAACAATTAAAAACCATTTACTCTTAAACTTCCTATTTAAATTATACTTAACTAAATACCATAATTTATTTTTCATATGTCTCACCCACCTTTGCAATAAATATCTCTTCAAGCGAAGCTTCCTCTACTACAAACTTCTCTATTATCTTCTTCTTAGAAATATAATTAAAAACTTCCTTAACACACTTATCATCATTAATTTTAACTATATACTCATCCTTCTTCTTAGTAACACTTAAAACACCATTAATACTTTTAAGTTCTACTTCACTAACATCACCCTTTATTAATATATTCTTCTTCTTATAATCTTTTTTAATCTTTTCTAAAGAACCACTAAGAACCGCTTTACCCTTTAGTAACACCACTAAATTATCACAAAAAAACTCAGCATGATCCATCCTATGAGTAGAAAATATAATAATAGTTCCCTTCTTCTTAAACTCAAGTATTTCATTCTTAAAAAGTTCTATATTAATAGGATCAAGACCACTAAATGGCTCATCAAGTATTAATAACTTAGGATCATTAAGTATAGCTATTATAAACTGAACCTTCTGTTGATTACCCTTAGATAGTTCTTTAATCTTTCTATTCTTATAATCCTTTATATCAAACTTATCTAAATAATAATCAAGTTTATTAATTATTTCATCTTCCTTCATACCCTTTAAAGAACCATAAAAAATAGCCTGCTCAAGAACACTCATCCTAAGAAGTAAACTTCTTTCTTCAGTTAAAAACCCTACCTTATCAGTAACACTATAATCAATAGGCTTACCATTTAAAGTAATATTTCCACTACTTTTATCAAGAAGTCCTATAATCATTCTAAAAGTAGTAGTCTTACCAGCCCCATTAACACCTAAAAGTCCAAATATTTCTCCTTCTTTTATTTCAAAAGATAAATTATCTACAGCTAATATATTACCATAATATTTACTAACATTTTCTATTTTTAACACTATAAAATAACCTCCATTTCTTCTTTATTACTAATTAAAAATGCATTAGCATCATCTGTATCAATATGTATTTCATTATTATATAAATCACTTACTTTTATATGAACATTTTCTAAAACTCCACCCTTAACACCATCTTTTTTAATACTAACAACATCTCCACTACATATATTATTAACAGCAGCATTTCCTTTATTAATATGTATATGCCTGCATGGTATAATAACACAACTATTAAGCATAACCTTATTAATAGAAGACTCAACCTCTAAAGATTCACTACCTATTAAATCTCCACTATCCCTTACAGGTGGATTAATTTTTAATTTAAAAGCATCACTCTTACTTATTTCTATTTGATTATATTTTCTTAAAGGACCAAGTACTCTTACGTTATTAAACTCCCCATCCTTACTTCTTATAGTAACAGTCTCATTACAAGCATACTCTCCTGTTTGATATAAATCACACTTCTTACTAAGTACATAATCACTTCCAAAAAGTATATTCTTAGTATCCTCATCTAAATGTATATGCCTTGCACTTACTCCAACTATAATTTTCATTTAATTAAACATCTCCCTTAAAATAATAATAAACTATTACATCATTTTATTCAAGTAAAAAGAATAGAATTATAATAGAAAGGAGATTATTATGAATGGTAGTTTTTATCCTAACTCATCTTTTGAATCCAATAATTTAAATCAAAGAGATACTATGCAAGGATCTTTACCTATGGAACAAAGTTATATAGAAAATATACTAAGAAGCAACATAGGAAAAAAAGTTAAAGCATACTTTTCTTACTCTGATGCAAGAGACTGGACTAACAAAATATACACAGGAATAATAGAGCAAGCTGGTAGAGATCATCTAATAATAAGTGATCCCCAAACAGGAGTATGGTACTTACTTAAACTAATATACTTAGATTATGTAGAATTTGTTGACAAAATTAAATATGGACTATAATATTTAATAAAACTTTGATATAATATAAGTACTAAGGAGAAATAAAATGGAAACAATAATATTTATAACAGCACTATTTATATTTCTAATATGTATTTTATTAATAATATTCTTAAAAACTAAAAGTGATTTTAATAATATATTTAATAACGTATTTGTTTCCCAAGAAGAAATAAATTCATATCTATCTAAAAAGCAAGATTGTATATTTAGAATTCTTAATATACTAGAAAACAAACTAAAAATAGATCAATCTATATATAAGAGTATAAAAGTATCACTAAGCAAAAAATTATCATCAATAGATAAAGATAAAACACTAGAAAAAGAATATAATAATATTCTTAAAATTAGTGAAGACTTTCCTAAATTAAAGAACTTTAAAACATATAAAGAAATAATAAATGATATAGAAACTATAAATACACACTTAGTAGCACTAAGAACTTTCTATAATAAATATACAACCATTTATAATAAGATGATAAAAACTCCTATATATTTCCCATTTGTTAAACATAAAAAATTAACACTCAAAAAATACTATGAAGAAAAAGTATTAAATGACACAATTAATTTTTAAAATTAATTGTACTTATATTATGAAAACTTAAAAAATCATTTATTTTAGAAAAAGGTTTACTACCAAAAAAACTTATTCTAGCAGAAAAAGGCGATGGATGAGAACTTTCTATTATTAAATGCTTTTTATTTTGTATTAAACATTTCTTTTTAAGAGCTTCCTTTCCCCATAGAACGAAAACCACAGGCTCTTCCTTTTTATCAATAATCCTTATAACCTCATCACTAAACATTTCCCAGCCTATTTTACAGTGACTAAAAGCCTTATCCTCTACTACTGTTAATACACTGTTAAGAAGTAATACACCCTGCTCAGCCCATGAAGTTAAATCACCACATGTATTACTAATATGTATATCACTATATAATTCCTTAAATATATTATTTAAACTAGGTGGTATTTTCTTACCTATAGGTACTGAAAAAGCTAAACCTTGTGCCTCTCCCTCACCATGATATGGATCTTGTCCTATAATAACTACTTTAGTACTCTTATAACTTGTTAACTTAAAAGCATTAAATATATTATCAAACTCAGGATAACAAGTATTCTCCTTATACTGCCTTAAAACATTATTATACATATTAATAAATTCATTAGTATTAAATACATCTTTTAAAACCTCATCCCAATCATTACCAATCATACTTCTTCCTCCTAAATAAACTAAACAATCCAAAGAAATTAATAAATATTAAAATAAATATCATAATATCCGTTATTACCCACATAATATCTATTTTTATAAATACACCACACATACAAAATAATACCACAATTAACTTAAAAAAGAAAATACTATATTTATGTCTTATAAAATGTTTTAAATTAGAAAGACCTATATAAAACCCGCTTATCATAGTAGTAACAGCAAACAATAATAATAATATAATTAAAATATATATACCAGTTCTACCAAAATGATATGTAAAAACATTACTTATTAATATATTATAATTACCCTGAAATATACTATTATTCATATTATATATTATAATAAGAAAAGCAGTTAAAAAAGATATAACAAAAGAAATAAAATAAGAAGAAAAAGTCTGCATAATAGCTTCCTTCTTAGGATCATTATTCTTAAACGAAGAAATACTTGTAGTACCTACTAAAAGCTCAGTTAAAAATATACTTCTTTTAATACCCACTAAACTACCTATTAAAAAAGTCTTAACATTAAAAGCATCTCTAAATATTAATATAGCAACATCCACTATATCTTCATAATTATCAATTAAAACTTTACTACAGATAATAATAAAGAATAAACACATAATAGGTACTAATTTATTTAAACTACTCAATAATTCCTTAAGAGAAAAAAGAACAATACTTATTATCAAAATACTAATAAGAATAAATATAAACCATATATTCACACTAGTATTAATAACTAATATATTACTAAGCGTATTACACTGTATCATTAAAAAAGCACAAGAATAAGTAAATACTAAAAGAAGTGAAGATATGATAGCAAGTCCCTTATTATTAAGACCATATTTATATATATAATATGTACCACTCTCACCATCTTTTTTATAATAATTGCCAAAATAACTCTCTATATAATGAAAAGAAGAAGTTAACAATGTAAACAAACACATCCAAAATATACTTCCAGTACCACCAATATATAAAGCACTAGCAGTCCCTATAATAGAACCTACTCCTATTTTAGACCCTAAAGATAAAAATAAACCAGTTTTATCACTACTCTTAAAAACACTTAAAAACTTATTTATCTTATAATTATTAAACCCTATCTTATAACTTATATATATAGAACATAATACTATTATAATAATTAAAACTACTTGTAAAATATTTATCATAATCAATTATATCGACTATCTTCCTATTTATGATATTCTTCATTATTAATTATCTTAAACCCTCTATATATTTGTTCCAGTAATATTATTCTAAAAAGACCATGAGGAAAAGTCATCTTAGAAAAAGATATCCTCTTATCTATTACTCCAAGTACATTTTCATCAAACCCACAAGACCCACCAATTAAAAAAGTAATATTACCTTGTACCATTAACTCATTATCTATCATTTTAGAAAATTCCAAAGAATTAATATTAGTACCATCAATACACAGCCCTACAACATACTCATTTTTTTTAATATTTCTTAGTATACATTTACTTTCATCTTCTTTATTACTAGATTTAATAATCAAAATCTCAGTCCTATGATACTTATTTATCCTACGAAGATAGTCATCTACTCCATCCTTTAAATAAGATTCTTTTAAATTACCTACACAAATAATTCTTATCACTATTTAACCTCTACTATAATCTTTTGATTAGCACACTTAATATTATTAAACGTAACACCATTATTAATAAGCACATTATTAACAGTTTCAATAGCTTTATCTGGTGTATTATTCTCTTCACTTAAGTGTGCTAAAATAACCTCTTTAGTATCACTACCTATAAATTCACTTAAATAATTACCACACATAGTATTAGAAATATGTCCCTTATCACTAAGAATTCTTTGCTTTAAATAGGAAGGATATCTTCCATTTAAAAGCATTTCAATATCATGATTACTCTCTATTATATAATAATTCCTATTTATAAGATATTTATAATACTTCATATGAATATAACCAGTATCAGTTAAATATACTAAACTACTACTATTATCCTCTATAACAAAACCATGTATAGAAGCACTATCATGAGAAAGAGCCATACAAGTAATACATACACCTAATATATCAATATGATTACTTAAATATATTACATTTTCTTGCTTTGTATCACCAAATAAAATATTACTTATCTTCTCACTAACATAAACATATGGCTTATTATGATTTAAAAAAACTCTTAATCCATTTATATGATCAGTATGTTCATGCGTAATAAAAACATAATCAATATCACATGGTTTATACTTAATTTCATCTAACTTATGTACTAAGTCATTATATGAAATACCCACATCTATTAAAATATTACAAGTTTTACAACATACTAAAGTGCAGTTTCCTTTTGAACCACTAGAAAGAACATAACTCTTCATTATTTATATATACTCAGTGGATCAATACCATTCTCAGTCTTATAAGAACCCTTATATAAACTTATATGTAAATGAGTACCAAAACTATAACCTGTATTACCCATAAGCCCAATAGTATCTCCTTTATTAACATTCTGACCCTTTTTAACAAGTATCTTACTCAAATGCATATATACTGAAAAGTAACCATTATTATGATCTATTGTTACACAGTTACCTCTAGTATCACCACTAGTAGTACCTACTACAGTTCCAGCTTGAATAGAAAATATAGGAGAACCATGACCTACACATGCAATATCAACTCCATCATGAAATCTTCCCCATCTCCAACCTCTAAGAGATGTAATACAATATGGTTTTAAAGTAGGCCAAGCCCAGTATGTAGAATCTCCCACATAAACAGTCTGTTGTCCACCTTTATATACTATCTCATCAACAGGAGCAATAATCTGTTCTGTCTTAACATTAACACCCTTAGTCTTCATACCATTCTTAATTTCAAATTTAAACTCACTCTTAGCAAGCCCATCTTGTCCACTTTGTTTAACTATAGTAGTTCCATAAGTCATACCACTATCATAGTGAACCTTAGTTTCATGCTTAATAGCTTGTTTCTCAACACTAGTTTCTTCAACTACAACTGTAACAAGAGGATTAACCAAAGCAACACTTACACTCTGACCAGGAAATAATAAAGCATTCTCACTAACTATATTAGGATTAACAATTAAAAATTCATCCACATTCAAATTATTCTTATACGATATATCTTCAACAGTCTCCCCAGGCTTAACTATATAAGAATTACTAGACTTAGAAGCTCCAAATAATAAGAACTCACTTATATCAGTACTATTCTTATAAATAATATCCTTAGTAGATATAAGAGTCTTCTTAATACTAATCTCTTCTTCTATTCTAATTCTATCAATAATAGAACCCTCGTCCAATATAGGTGCTTGTGCATTCTTTAAATATAACTCTAAAGTATCTTTATTAACAAAACTTCTAATAGTAGTCTTAATAGCCTCATCAAAATCTTCTTTTTTAAGTATATTAAATACAATAGGATTTTCCTTCTCTATAGTAACCTCATAACCTTCTATAGAAAAAGGCTCTTTATTCTTAAGAGTATTATATACATCATTAATATTAGTAACATTCTTATTATAAGTCTTTACCGCAGATATCTTTAAATTCTTAGGAGGATAAATCTTATCAACATCAAAATCCTTCTTAAGACTCTCTTGTTCATTATCAATAAGATCATATAAACTTTCTTTATTATTAACAAGCCCTATCATCTTACCATCTAAATAAACTTTATATAAATTCTCAGCTCCATCTTTATATGTTTTACTATTAACACCAATAAATAATACTAAAGAAGCAATTACTATAGATAGTAATAAAACCTTAAATATATTCTTCTTATTCATTAGTTATTTCCTCACTTTTTATAAAATTTTTAAAACTACTCATATTCTTTTCAAATATAACTTTAAATTCTCCTGTAGGACCATTTCTATGCTTAGCAAGTATTATAGTAACCTCTATATTAGATGCATTATAATTATCACCAGCATTCTCATCATATAGAAGAATAACACTATCAGCATCTTGCTCTATACTACCACTTTCTCTTAAATCAGATAGTTTAGGTTTCTGATCAGATCCCTTTCTCTTAACATTATCACGTGATAACTGAGCTAAAGCAAGTACTGGAACATCTAATTCCATAGCAAGCTTCTTAAGATCACGAGATACTTCACTAACTTCCTGTACACGATTTCCAGCATACTTAGTAGTACTTGATAATAACTGTAAATAATCAATTACTATTAAATCAAGACCCTTTTCACTATTTTTTAGTCTTCTACACTTTCTTCTAATATCTCCCACAGTTACACCAGGAGAATCATCTAAAAACATCTTAGCATCAGCTAACTGACTTTGTGCCTCATTCCATTTCTTCCAGTCATTATTATTAAGTTTACCAGTTACAAGTAAACTACCATCTATTTGTCCTACTTGAGAGTACATTCTCTTAGCAATCTCTTCACAACCCATTTCTAAAGAGAAAAAAGCAATAGTTTTTTTACTTAAAATAGCTGCATTATCTGCAATATTAAGAGCCAAAGCACTCTTTCCAGCACCAGGTCTACCAGCTAATATAATCAGTTGTCTAGGATGAAAACCATGTGTAAGTTTATCTAAATCATAAAACCCAGTAGAAACTCCTGTTATGCCACCTTTATTCTTAGAAAGAGCCTCTATCTCAGCTTGTACAACAGGTAATATTTCTTGAATACTCTTTATATTATTACCTATCTTATCAGTATTGACAGCTAAAATATTACGCTCAGCATTCTCAACTATTTCATATATTTCATCTTTCTCTTCATAACAATCAGTAATTATATCAGTACTTTTATCAATTAAATTACGTAAAATAAACTTCTCAAATACTATTTTAATATAATGATTCAAATTAGCAGTACTAGCAACAGCATTAAGAATCTCAGTAATATATTGCACACCACCAACCTTAACAAGTTGTTTCTTCTTATCAAGTTCATTACATAAAGTAGTAGCATCAACAGCAATATTCTTAGTATTAAGCTCTTTTAAACAAGCATAAATAATCTTATGAGCTTTATCATAAAACATTTCTTCACTCATCTCTTCACATACTTTATCTAAAGCACTTTGAGATAAAAAAGCACAACCTAATATACTAACTTCTGCTTCTAAATTTTGTGGTTCTTTATTAACTGCCATACTTCCTACTTTCTAAGATAAACATTTATATCACAAGTAACATCTTTATGAAGTGTAACTTTTATAATATGATTACCTAATGTATTTAATTCCTCTCTTAACTTAATGTTCTTCTTATCTATTATTAACCCTTGTCTAACAAGTTCTTCATATATTTGTTTAGAAGAAACACTACCAAAAACTTTATCATCTTTTCCAGTCTTAACCTTAAACTCTAACTTAATTAAAGAAAGTTTCTTCTGCATCTCCTTAGCTTCTAATAATATTTTCTCTGCATTCGCTTTATTTTTATCAAGTTCTTTATTAAGCACATCTAAACTCTTAGAAGAAAATACTACAGCATCACCTTTTTTAATAAGAAAAGATGCAAACCCATCTTTAGACTCTACAATATCATTTCTTTTACCATGACCCTTAACATCATTTAAAAGAATAAGTTTCATAAAACCCTCCAAACTTCCTTAACAATTATAGCATATTATTCATCAAATAGCAAAAGCCTCCTTGCAAAAAACAAAAAGTATTAAATTATTTTTTGCTAATTAACTTCATAAATAATAAGTGCTGAAAAGCAGTAAACCTGTTCATCAGAAAATAAAGCACAAGATGTACTAAATTTAATATCAATAATTTTAGCCTCTATTTGGTATAAAAAATTATTAATACTTGTTTCTAAATCTTTTTCATGGTTTTCATCAATTACTTTAACTTTTATCATATATAAATAGTAACACTCAACCATCAAAAAAAATGTCTAATATTGTTTAATATAATAAAAACGTCTATTATAATTTTTATTATCTTTATATTTAATAAAAGCAGTAAACTTACCTCTAAAATCATCTATACTACCATTATAATTAATATAGCCACACAAAGATAATCCTTTTTTACCCTCTGAAGGCAATAAATTTATTTTCTCATCAAAATACCCTATAGAAGGAAAAACATCCTTTGTTAATTTATCATGTATAATGATAGCACTCATACTATTAATACTTTCCTTAACATTATCTATAATCAAACAATATAATAAATTATCAGTTGATATCTTCTCAACATTAACTAAAATATCAAAAGGATAAGAATCCAAATTATTTTTGCTATAACTATTTAATTCTTTAATAGCATTATTATAAGACACTTCTTCTTTACTTTCTTTCTTGGAGCAACCACAAACTAAGAAAGAAAGTATAAGAAATATAATAAAATATTTTATAAATATATTATATTTCATATATAAAATTACACTAAATCACTTTTATCTTTAAAATCTTCAATAGAAGGCAAATCATTTTTAGTAGCAAGTCCAAAATAATCTAAGAATTCATTAGTTGTCCTATATAAAGTAGGCTTACCAATAGAATCTTCTCTTCCACACTCTTTTAAAAAACCTCTAGCTACTAACTTTCTTACAATTTGTCCACTACTAACACCTCTTATAGTATCAATCTTAACTCTTGTAATAGGCTCATTATAAGCAACAATAGCAAGAGTTTCCAATGCAGCATTACTTAAAGTAAATGTAGATGAATTAGTTATAAGTTTATCATAATACTCTTTATGTTCATCTTTAGTAGTAAATTTAAAAGTATTACCTAAAAAAGAAATCTTAATACCTCTACTATCAGATTCATAATCTCTTCTTAAGTCACTTAACAAACTCTTACATTCATCCTCACTTACTCCTGTTACAGATACTAAATCATCTAAAGTAATTCCATCATCACCAACTACAAATAAAACACCTTCAACAACACCTTTTAAATTCATTCTAATCAACTCTTTCCAAATATATTTCTTTAAAATTATTATCTTGTTTAATCATTATTTCTCTATTCTTAGACATCTCTAATATAGATATAAAAGTAACTATAACATATGGCTTACTAAACTCTTCAAACAAATCAGTAAATATAACCCTTCTACTTTTTATAAGAATATCTCTTATATATTTTACCCTATCTTTTACACTATATTCCTTAGAAGTACTTTGTACATTTAAAGGCTTATACTCCTCATTTCTTTTCATAAGATTCTTAAGAGCATCAAGTAAATCAAACACCGATACCTCATCATTATTTTCAAGCTTCTTATCACAATAATTATCAATTACTTCAGGTAACTTAGTATAATAATTCTTCCTTTTACTTTCAAGTTCTTTAAACTTTCCAGATTGTTTCTTATATCTCTTATATTCCTCAAGTCTCCTCTTAAGTTCTTCCTCAGGATCATCTTCTACTTCTTCAGTTTCATATAAAACTTTAGGTAATAAACTTTTACTCTTCATTTCTATTAATTCAGCAGCCATAACTAAGTAGTCACTAGCTATATCTAAATTAAGATTCTTCATATCATTTATATATTTAATATATTGATTAGTAATAGTAACAATTTTTAAATCATTAATACTTAATTTAGATTGCTTAAGTAAGTGTAAAAGTAAATCTAGAGGCCCCTCAAAGATGTCTACCTTTACATTATTCACATTTCCAACCACTTTCTGTCTCTACTTCATTAACCAAATTAATAGTATCATTCTTTCCATACATTACTTTATACTTACTATCCTTAGCTTCATAAGTATTTAAATCAACTATAAAGTTTATCTTATTATCTTCCTTAACATCACCCTGTAAAACAATATTACTTTTACTTATATCATCATAAAGTTCTTTAATATTACTTATACCCTCAAGATACTCAGCACTTTTTATATCATCACTAGAAATACTCTTAGTATAATTATATGATACTAAATACTTACCATAAAAATTATATACATTAGTTTCACTAATCTTTAATGCTTTATTAACAGTTTCCTTCCTACAAGTAATAAAATTTTCCTTTAAAACTTCCTCTTTCTTATCCTCTACTACTTTAGCATATACACTCTTCTTAAACACATTATTACTAACAACTAACTCTCCACGCTCAAGAATTCCTCTTTCTAATTTCTTATCAGATAAAAACTTAGTCCTATAAATCATCTTTTTCTTACTATTATATAACTCAAGATAAATATTTAAGTTATTAACACTCTCCTTATTCTCTTGCGAAATAATAGAAAAATCTATCTTATTAGCGACTTTATTATTAAAATTATAAAACTTAATCTTCTGAACCTTCATATAAGATATAACATTAAGTGGTATAAGACCATCAACTAAATTCTCACTATCTTTCTCAGTAGTCTCTCCTGTATTATAATGATAATTATTATCACCCTTAATTAGTTTATTAATATAAGGTAAAAAAACAATAAATAAAATAATAATCAATAATATTATAATAATAATTATATTACTCTTCTTATTAACCTTTTTCTTACTAGTACCTAAATCAACAACTTCAATATTATCTTTATTGTTTTTCAAAGTATCATCATGTTCCTTTTCATTTTTCATCATATTCGTATCACCTATTCTTTATATAAATGATATCATAAAACTTAAAAATAAACAATATTTTAAT
>JAVVTI010000008.1:0-33334 GCA_036653735.1 Bacilli bacterium
AACAAAATATACTGAAAATTAAAAGAAAAACCTATATAAATAGGTGTAAAGTTTTTTTCTTCATAATTATTACTTCTTTCTTAGTACTTTTAGTGTAATACAATTAGTATATGTACTATTATAAATTATATATCTATATAATACAAGTATATTATCTATAATTACATATAGAAATTGTTATGAAGGAGAAAGATTATGAATAAAATGTTTAATTTAAGTGCTTTAATGCGTAATAAAAATATTACTCAACTTGTATTATCTTTAGAAATAGGTGTTTCTCAGGAAACTATAAGTGCTTATTTAAATGGTAAGGCTAAGCCTAGTGCTGATAACTTAATTAAGCTTGCTAATTATTTTAATACTAGTATTGATTATTTACTTGATAGAACTAATGTTAATATAAAAGTAAATGATATGAAACCTTCTACTATAAATGATAAAGAATTCATTTTATTATCTAAGTATAGAAGTTTATCTAATGATAAGAAGCTAATGCTTGATGGTTATATGGAAGGTATTAGTAATATTTAATTACTTTATATTATAAAAAATCCTTAAGTTATCTTAAGGATTTTTTATTTATTTTTTAAATATGCGTCTATAAATATATTTATATTTCCATTTAGAACATCTTGTACATCAGAGGTTTCAGCATTTGTTCTAGTGTCCTTTACCATTGTGTATGGACACATTACATATGATCTTATTTGACTTCCAAAGTTAACATCCATAATACCGCCTCTTATATCTGATAGTTTTTCATCTATTTTACTTTTTTCTAATAAGAAGAGTTTATTTTTTAGTATTTCAAATGCTTTTTGTTTATTTTGTAATTGGCTTCTTTCATTTTGACATGTTACTACTATTTTTGTTGGAAGATGTGTTATTCTAACTGCTGAGTCTGTTGTATTAACGCTTTGTCCTCCTGCTCCACTACTATGGTATACATCTATTTTTACATCTTCATCTTTTATATCAATATTTATATCTGTTTTAATTTCTGGGGTTACCAGAACACTAGCAAATGAAGTATGTCTTCTACTATTACTATCAAATGGGCTTATTCTTACTAAACGATGTACTCCTGTTTCACTTTTAAGTAGTCCATATGCATACTGACCACTAAGTTTTATAAGAGCACCTTTTAGTCCTACTTCTTCTCCTGGTTGTTCGTTTATTTTTTCTATATTTAAGTTATTTAATTGTGCATATTTTAAATACATATTATAAAGCATATTTGCCCAGTCATTTGATTCTGTACCTCCAGCTCCGGAATGTATTTCTATGTAGGCATTTGTATTATCATATTCTCCACATAGTAAAGAAGATGAAATAAGTTTATTATATTCATTATCTAGTAATATCATTTCTTCTTCATCTACAAGTGATATTATTTCTTCATCAGATTTAATTCTACTTAGTAAATTATTATACATATCTTTTTCTGTTTTTAGTGATGAAAGTCTTTCTAAAGTTGTTTTTGCTAATTGTGGGTTATCCCAAAATGTTTCTTCTTGTGCTTGAGTTTCTAAAGTAAGTATTTCTTTTTCTTTATTTTCTAAGTCAAAGAGACCCCCTTAGAGTATCAAGTTCTTTTTTATAGAAGTTTAATTTATTTATAATTTCTCTTGTATCCATATTATTTACCACAGCAATTCTTATATTTCTTACCACTTCCACAAGGGCATTCATCATTTCTACCTATTTTATGTTCTACTTTTTTAGGCGTTGATTTTATTTTATCTTTTGAGTCATTTGTTTTTATATTTTTCTTTTCTTCTCTTTCTAAGTTTTGTCTTATTTCTGCTTTTAGTAGGAATGTTGTTATTTCTGCATTCATATTTAACATCATATTATCAAAGAGTTCAAATCCTTCTAAAGCATATGCTTGTAGTGGATTAGTTTGAGCATATCCTCTTAGTCCTACTCCTTCTTTTAGATGTTCCATTGCATCTAATTGATCCATCCAGTTTTTATCAATTATTCTTAATGTAATAGCTTTTTCAAAGTCATCTTGTACTTCTGATGGAACATCTTTTAATTTATTATTATAGTCAGATACTATAATATCATAAATTATATTTATTACTTCATCATTTTTTTTATTTTGTATATCTTCTAGTTTTATTTTTTTACTTTTAAGTAAGTTTGCATTAAAGTGTTCTAATATATTATTTAAATCATTATTATCAAGTATGTTTTGATTAGAAGAATGTGCTACTACTATAGATGTAACATATTCTTTGAATATTTCTAGTATTCTATCTCTTATACTATCTTTATCTAGTACTTCATTTCTTCTTTCATATATGATTTCTCTTTGTTTACTTATTACATTATCATAGTCTAGTAAAGACTTTCTTCTATCAAAGTTAAATCCTTCTACTCTTTTTTGAGATGACTCTATATTCTTTGATATTATTTTATTACTTATTGCTTGATCTTCTCCCATACCAAGACCCATCATAACGCTTTTTATCTTTTCAGAACCAAATTTAAGCATTAAATCATCTTCCATTGATATAAAGAATCTACTTTGTCCTGGATCTCCTTGTCTTCCACTTCTTCCTCTTAGTTGGTTATCTATTCTTCTTGAATCATGTCTTTCAGTACCTATTACAAATAAGCCTCCAAGTTCTATTACACCAGGGCCTAGCTTTATATCCGTTCCACGACCTGCCATATTAGTGGCTATTGTTACTGAGTCTTTATATCCAGCTTTATCTATAATCTTTGCTTCTCTTTCATGGTTTTTAGCATTTAATAGTTCATGTTTTATTCCTCTTTTTTTAAGTAAAGAGCTTATTATTTCTGAAGATTCTATACTTGTTGTACCTACTAAAATAGGTTGAGAGGTTTTATGTATTTCTTCTATAGTAGCCGCTAAAGCTTTTAGTTTTCCTTTCATAGATGGGTATATTAAATCTCCTAGGTCTTGTCTTATAACCTTCTTATTAGTTGGAATACATATTACAAACATATTATATATATTTCTAAATTCTTCTTCTTCTGTTTTTGCAGTACCAGTCATTCCTGATAGTTTTTCATACATTCTAAATAGGTTTTGGAAGGTAATAGTTGCAAAAGTTTTAGTTTCTGCATTTATTGTTACTCCTTCTTTAGCTTCTAATGCTTGATGAAGTCCTTCACTAAATTGTCTTCCACGCATAAGTCTACCAGTAAATAAATCTACTATTACTATTTCATCATTATCTACTACATAATCTATATCTTTTTTAAATGCATATACTGCTGTTAACGCTTTATCTAGGTTATGTACTATTAAACTATTATCCATATCATACATATTATCTATATTTAGTAGTTTTTCAGATTTTTTAATACCTTGTTCTGTTAAGGTAACTCTTTTAGTTTTTTCATCTATTACATAGTCATCTTGTTTTAATGATTTAGCTACTTTGTCTGCTGTTAGGTATAGGTCAGCACTTTTACTATTTCCTCCTGATATAATAAGTGGAGTTCTCGCTTCATCTATAAGTACAGAATCTACTTCATCTATTATTGCAAAGTAAAGACCTCTTTGTACTCTATGTTCTTTTTTTACTGCCATATTATCTCTTAGGTAATCAAATCCTAGTTCATTATTAGTAGTGTATGTTATATCTTTTTCATACACATTTCTTTTTTCTTCTGGTGTTAAGTCTCTTAAGTTAATTCCTACTTCCATGTCTAAATAGTTATAAACTGGTTCCATCCATTTAGCATTTCTACTAGTTAAGTATTCATTGGTAGTTATTACATGGACTCCTTTACCAAGTAAAGCATTAGCGTATGCTGGAAGTACTGTAGTAAGAGTTTTTCCTTCTCCAGTTTTCATTTCTGATATGTTTCCATAATGAATAGAAAGCCCACCTATTAACTGTACTCTAAATGGTTTTTCTCCTATAGTTCTAAAGCAGGCTTCTCTTGCTACTGCGAATGTTTCAGGTAGTATATCTTCTAAGGTTTCACCTTTAGATAGTCTACTTTTAAATTCATCTGTTTTAGCTTTTAGTTCTACATCTGAAAGACCCATCATTTCTTCATCATATGATTCTATTTTATCTGCTATTTTATCAAATCTGCTTAGTTCTTTTGTTTCGTTATCAAATATTTTTTTTAAAAAATTCATTTTTTCACCCACTTAGTATTATACTAAACTCATTAGATAAAGTCTATGTTTTTCGTTTTTGTTAATAATTAAAAAAGTCATATATTTTATTATGACTTTTTATAGGTTATTCAGTTTTTATAAGACCTAAATCTCCATCTTTTCTTTTATAAAGAACGTATACTGCGTTATCTTCTTCATTTTTAAATATAAAGAATGAATGATCTAATAGTTCCATTTGCATTATAGCTTCTTCTTCACTCATTGGTTTTAGAAAGACTGTTTTTCTTTTTACTATAATATCGGGTTGTTCGTCTTCAAAAATATCTTCTATTTTATCTATTATTTCATCTTTTCTTTTCTTATCTATTAGTTTTGTTTTATACTTTCTAAATTGTCTTTGTAATTTATCAGTAGCTTCATCTATTGCACTATAAATATCTTCTCTAGATTCTTCTGCTCTTAGTTGAAAGCTTTTATAGGGAATTGTAATTTCTACTTTGTGTTCCTTTCCCTTAGCTACAAAGACTACTTTAGCTTCTGTTTTATCAGGATTTTCAAAATATTTGTCCATTCTTGATAGTTTATCTATTATGTAGTCACTAATAGATTTAGTAGTTTCTAATTTTACGCCTCTTATTTTATATTTCATATATCCTCCTAATAATATTTTATCACTAAAGGTTACAAAATAATATATAAACTTAATTATTTACATTTTTAATATATAAAAATGCAATTTCTTGCATTTTATTTTTATCTAACAGGAGTTAGTTTAACTTCTTTTACATCAACGGCTTGTGAACCTTTTGTTGTATGTATTAATGTAAATTCAACTATATCGCCTTCTTTTAGAGTTTTATATCCTTCACATTCTATAGAAGAATAATGTACAAATATATCTTCTGTTTCAAATTCTCCAAACTCTATAAAGCCATAACCTTTTTCGTTGTTGAACCATTTAACACGACCTCTTTTCATAAACACCTTCCTTCCTTAACAATTTTTACTACTTTTCTAAGCACGTTATCATCATAAATTATATTTATAAATTAATTGGTGATTATGTCTTAAAGCACATGTTTTATGTCTGTAATACAAAATATGGAAAAAAATGGAAAAATACAAAAAAGTGACTTAAGACAAAAAAAGGGGTATTTGAGACAAATGATACTATAAATTTATAATTATGTTTTATACTTGTTTTAGAAATAGAAGAGGTATATATGAAGAAGTATTTTACTAACTATGTTATGAAACAAATAAATAAATATTATGTTTATGATTCTGTTAAACAAGCTGAGGTAAGATACGGAATAGAAACATTATACATAACTATTACTAAGACTATTGTGATATTCTTTCTTGCTTATTTGCTAAATATTTTTAAGGAATTACTTCTATTGTTTTCACTTTATTCTTTACTTAGATTTACGGGTAATGGATTACATGCAAAAAAAAGTTGGCAATGTTGGTTCTCATCTACAATAGTATTCTTAGTTCTTCCATTTCTTTGTAAATTTCTCGTAATCAATGTTTATTTAAAATTAGTTATCAGCTTAGCAATGGTATTACTTATATTTATATACGCTCCAGCAGACACTGAAAAAAAGCCTATTATAAATAAGAAAAAGAGAATTATTCTTAAAAGTGTGTGTACAATAAACGCACTTATATATACAATAATTTTAATAATATATAAAGATCATATGATTAGTAACATTTTATTATTTGCACAAGTAACACAAGTTATATTAATGTTACCTATAACATATAGAATATTCAATCTTAAGTATAACAACTACAAGGAATATTCTAAAACTAAATTAACATCATGTTGATGCTCTAAGCACAAATAAATATAGATGAAAGGAGGTATTTAATAATGAAATTATTCGCAACAATCGCTACATTCTTAGGTTCATTAATCGCATTAACTGCAACTGGTGGAAGTTTTCTTGGTTGGTTTGAAGAATGTGATACACCAGAATCTCTAATCAAATAATTTGCATTTTATTGTAAATATTGAGTAAAATCTTTGATCTTCAACATATTGTTTTAGGTCAAAGTTTTTATTTCCGTTTATGATATTTTTTGCAACATATAAACCAATTCCTCTATTTTTTCCTTTTGTTGAATATCCTAATTTATCTATTTTGTTTATATTTACATTCATCCTATATGTATTAGATACCTCTATTATTAAATCATTATCTTTTTTATATATATTTATAACAATGCTTTTCGTTTTTTCTTTACTAATTGCATCAGTTGCGTTGTCCAGCAGAATTGTTAAAATCTCTATTATATCTTTGTATTCTTTTGCTTCCTTATAATTAAAAAGTTTTTCAACTTTTGTAGAAATATTTAGTTCAACTTTTGCTTTTTGATTTTCCATTTCAAATACCTTATAATAGATAACGCCTTTTATTCCTTTAGGTAATTTAGATATATTTTTGAAATTGTTCATTTTATTAGTGTCATATTTTTTTATAATTTCATCAATCACTATTTGTATATCTGCATTTTTCTTCATTGATTTTATTATTAGAAGATTATTTAATAGTTCGTGTCTAAACTCACTATCAAGTTCTGCTTTTATCTCATATGTTTTTAAAAAGTCTAAAAATATATCACTTTTGCGGCGTGAGTCAGCTATTTTTTTCCATTGATAGAGTACTATACTTATTATTAGACTTAATATTATAAATAAGAAAATATTTATATAATAATTTGATATATTGTAAACAATCATATTCTTATATGTTAATAACATTATAAAAACAAAAAATAATAATGTAATTATTTTAAATATTTTTTTAATTTCATTATTTTTTCTTGTTGCAATAAATCTTTTATATACAATTTTTATTTCTAGATAAGATATTATAATAAGAAAAGTTGAAAAAAGAAGTAATAACAATTTATGAGATAAATAATCTTGAATTCCAAAGTTAGAAAATTTAAATATTAATACTGAAAAAATCATTTCATTTATTAAAAGTACTGTAAATAAAGTTATTGTTTTAAAAAAACACGTTGATAGTTTTTCTTTAAATATTAATAAATTCAAAAAAATTTGTATTAACAAACTAAATATACATCTATACACTGAAACATTGTATATAGAATTTATTAATCCAAAAAACGAGAAAAAAAGTATAATAAATATGTTTTTTATTGTAAGTATTTTTTTTGCATCTTTGTTAAATGTTTGGTAATTTTTAATTACAAAATATATTGTTACTAAAAATCCAGGATACATATAAACATAATCAGTTAGGGACATATTCCATCAACTCCTTCTTATGACTTATTGTAAGTAGTTGGATGGTTGAACCGTTATCAAAGTATATTAATGTTTTGGACCAGTCTATGCTTTCTACTTTTCTCATATTTATTATACAAGCTTTGTGACTAAATAAAAAATATTGTGGTAAGATCTTTTTTATATATTTTAATGGCTTTGACATTTCAAATACTTGATTCTTTGTATATATTAATGCTTTTCTAGTTATTGTATCTCTTGTTATGTATAGTATTTTATCAAATGCAATGTTGTAATCTTTTGTTGCTGTTTTAAATTTTAATGACTTACATATATGAAGCTGTTTAAAACATATATCAAATAGTTCATGAAGATTCTTTTCTGCATTTTTATTTTTACTTACAAAATCTAATATTTGTAGTCTCTTTTTAAATGTAGGCAACGCCATTGATGAATATATAGTATGTATTATGATTGGACTAGACCAGTCTTCTTCCCTAATAATGTGAGATATATCCATAGCTGATGAACCTGGTAATTCATAATCTAGAATATAAATAGTATTATCTTCTTTGGCTTCAATAAGATCTAATAATTCCTTAGTTTCTGTGGGGAAGGTAATTATTTTAAATTCAAAATCATTTTTAAACATATAATTCAAAATATATTTTGATGTTACCTTTTGCTGATATGGATTATCTTCTACTATAACAAATTTTATCATTTTCTTGCTCCCTTATTACTCTTTTATTATGATAATACATTATTTTGCATATTTCAACATAAAAAGAGCAGAAAATGAGGAAATTTCGTGTTTCGTGACTTGGTTGAAACATTATTTAGCAAAAAAATCAATATTTTGTATTGATTTCTGTTTTTTTACTATATTTGTTTTTTGTAGCTTCTCCTCCGTGTATATGTTTTTCTTTAAAATGGAGGTCTAGTATTTTTTTTATTTGGTCATATATTTTATTATCTAGCTCTTTTATTCTTGAAGTTAGATCTTTATGAACCGTACTTTTACTTATATTAAATTCTTTAGATATTTGTCTTACTGTTTTATTTGTATCTATTATATAATTACTTTCTTCATATACTCTTTTTATAATATTATTATTAATTTTAATCACCTAGTTAATAATATTATATTTTATAAAAAATTATGTATTAATGAAAGTCTTCTATATTTAATGTATATATGTTTTCTGGGTCTAGTAGTTGTCCTTTATGGTATATTTCAAAATGTACATAAGATTTATATTCTGGGTTTATTTTGGATAGACCACTATTGCCTATTACTTGGTTTTGGTTAACGGTGTTTCCTTCTTTTAATGTACAGTTTTCAATACCTTGATATACGCTTATAAGGTCATTATCATGTTTTATTTGTACTATAGTTCCTAGTAGTTCATCTTTTTTTACATTAACTACTGTTCCGCTTAGTATAGAGACTATATCAAACATCTTTTCTGAGACATAGTCAACACCTGAATTTTGCATATATGTATTTTCATAATATAGAAGGGATGCTTCTTGTTCTTTTGTATCTCCTTCAAAGTCATAGAAGTATCTACCTATTTTTACATCTGCTGATAGGTAGGGTTTTACTATAGATGTTTTTTCTTTTACTACTGGGTAAGTACTTTGAAATACATTATTTAATGAATAGTCATAATCAAATCTATTTTCCATAAATTTATTTACAGATCCTACTATAAGTAATATACATCCAGTCATAATAAATATTCCTAGTCCATAAACACTTATTATTAAGGCTTTCTTTGGTTTTCTTTTTAACATGATTCACTCTCCTATTAATAAGTGTGGACAGTCATGTTTAAGTTTATACATTTTTTATTTTAACATTTGTATAATAGTGTGATAATATTTGATCATATGTATATCCTTCTCTTGCCATTCCATCTGCTCCATATTGGCTTAGTCCTACTGAGTGTCCCCATCCTTTTGTAGTAATATATACGTTTGTTTCATCATATTTAATGGAGTAGTCAAGTGAATTAAGTATTAGTTTATACTGAAAGGATACACCTGTATATGTTTTGTTATTTATCTTTATTGTTTTTACATTATTAGTATTGTATCTATTTATTTCTATGCTGTTTATACTAGTTTCAGGTAGTTTTAGTTTTGTTAGAAAGTCTTTTACTGGTATAGTTTTGGTTTTTGTATAATAGTTTATGTTTTTATCCCATGGAGATGGTACGCTTACAAGGTAATCTAGTTTTTGACTAAAAACATTTTCTACATTTTCTGTATATCCGTTTGAGGTTGAAAAGTAAAGAGCTAAGATTATTTCATCATTATATGTTAGTATTTCATTTGATGTAGAATATACTGCATTTCTTACTTTTTCATAATACTGATCATACATTGAGTTCCATTTTTCTTTCATTTCTAGTTTACTATTATAGCACTGATGGTTTGTGGAGTTTTCTAAATCATATGTACTTTTATTATTCATCTTTTTTAGTGCGTATGTTCTTGCTGCTACTGCTAAGGCTTTTAATGCTTCATTATGAAAAGAAGCAGGCATTTCACAAGCGACTACTCCTATTATGTATTCTTCAATATCCATTGTTTCTATTTGTTTATTGTTTAATAATCTTACTGATAGTTTGTTTTTTGCTTTTTCTTTTTCTAAAAATACTTTACTTGCTTGGGCAGTTATTATGGTTGGCTCTTCTTTTATAGTTGGAACTATGTTTAGTTTCATAAAAATAAGAACACTTGCTAAAAGGGCTATTACATTTATTAAATATTTCATAGTTACTTATATGCAGGTAAGGGATAATATATGCTAATTTTCTAATTCTTTTATTTTATTTATTCTTCTTACGTGTCTTTCTTCATTACTAAAAGTTGTTTTTAGGAATGTAAGTATTATGTTTTCTAGTTCTAGTATATCTTTTGTTGCTGAGACTGCTAATATATTTGCATTGTTATGTGTTTTAGATAGTAGTGCGTCTTGTTCATTATCTACTTTAGCACATAGTATTCCTTTTACTTTGTTAGCGGCTATACTCATTCCTATACCTGTTCCACAAAGTAATATTCCTTCTTTTACTTCATCTTTATTTATTGCTTCACATACTCTTATAGCATAGTCAGGATAGTCTACTGAGTTATCGTTAGATGGACCGTAGTCTACTGCTATAAAACCGTTCTTTCTTAAGAATCTAATTAGTATCTTCTTTTTTAAGTAACCTAGATGATCACTTGCTATTCCTATTTTCATAATTAAATCTCCTTTATATGATTATAATCAGTTTTTCAAAAAAAAGCAAATGCTTATAATAGCATTTACTCAAGACCGTATTTATCTTTAAACTTTTGTACGTTACCAGTTTTAACTGTTTTATATTTTCCTGTATAAAATGAATGACACTTATTACATGTTTCTAATTGTATTTCATCTTTGGTTGATTTTGTAATAAACTCATTACCACATGCACATTTTACTTTGCATTCTTTTAGTACTGGATGTATTGCTTTTTTCATTTTTTCCTCCTTGCCATAACTATTAATAGTTATAGATGACCTTCAGTTAAGTATTATACATATTATTTACTATAAAATCAACCTTTTTAGGGTAATATAATCAATAATTTGATTATATATGTAGTTATAACCCTCTAAAGATGGATATGGAGCTGAAGTTTTTGGTAAATAGTAATACTTTTCTTTGAATCCTTTATCTATATTTACGAAGTAAACCTTTTTTAAAGAAGTTAATTTTTCTAACTTTTTGTTTGATACATTTATTATTTCTTGATTAGATTTTAAGTTTGTAGGATTATAATATCCTATAATAAAGATATTACAATCGTTAAATGTTCTTATTAGTAGTATTAGATCTTTTATTTTGGTTACTTCATTATTTAGTTTATCATAGTCTTTTTTATTTAGTATTTCTAAGTATTCATCAAATCCTATAGAAATTGTGATTAAGTTAGCTTTTGATATAGTAGAGGCTATTTCTATATTATTTATTTTTTTATTGTTTTTAATATCCATTATAAGTTCATTTGTTTTATAGTCTTTCTTAGTAAATGTTTTATTATATGTTTTAAGTTTTTGTTTATCTTTTAAGTATGAGGCTAAGTAGTCAGAGTAGCTTTTATTTATGGTATTAAATGGGGTTTTACCTGATGCTAATGAACCTCCTAGGGATACATAGTTTATATTGTTTATAAAGCAGATGTTATATATTAAAAATGAAAATAAACATGCTACTAAAAGAAGTATAAACATTTTTATTTTCATTTAATCACCGTCACTTTAATTAATATTATTCTATTAATTCTATTTTAGCACCTACATTTTTAAGTTTTTCTATTACATTTTCATAGCCTCTTAATATTAGGTCTATATTATCTATAACTGTTTCTCCTTCAGCTATTAAACCTGCTATTAGGAGTGATGCTCCGGCTCTTAAGTCTGTTGCAAATACATTTTTTCCATATAGTTTTGTAGGTCCTTTTATTTCAAGTACATTTCCTACTATTTTTGTATTAGCACCCATAGTTTCTAGGTATTCTACATTTCTAAATCTACTTTCATAAATAGTTTCTTGTACAACAGATACTCCATTTGCTTGTGTTAAAAGCGTAGTAAATGGTTGTTGAAGATCTGTAGGAAATCCTGGATATGGAAGCGTTTTAATACTTGTTGCTTTTAAGTTATCTACTTTTTTTATAGTTATTGTATCATTGTCTACTACAAAGTCGCATCCTACATCTTTTAGTTTTGCTAGAAAGGTACTTATGTGATCTTTTATAACGTTATTTATTTTTAATTCATCTGCTAGAAGTGCTCCTATAATTAAGTATGTTCCTACTTCTATTCTATCTGGGAATACTTCTACTACACCATTATCTAGATTTTCAGTTCCTTCTATTTTAATAACAGATGTACCCGCTCCTACTATATTAGCTCCCATATTTATAAGGAAAGAAGCTATATTTACTATTTCTGGTTCTTTTGCTGCATTTTCTATAATGGTAGTTCCTTTTGCATATACTGCTGCTAACATAATATTTATAGTTGCTCCAACACTTGATATATCAAGGTAAATTTTAGTACCTATTAATTCTTCGGCTACCATATAGTATCTATTTTTTTCTTGTATTACATGAGCACCTAGTTTTTCAAATCCTTTTATATGCAAATCAATTGGTCTATTACCTATTTTACATCCTCCTGGAAATGAAATTTCTACTTTTTTAAATCTACCTAGTAAAGCACCCATAAAGTAATAAGAAGCTCTCATTTCTCTACTTAGTTCTTCTGGAATACTTGTGTTCTTTATATTTGATGAGTCTATGTATAAATCTTGGTTTTTCTTTTGTGCTACACAACCTAATAAGTTTAATATTTTTATTAAGTATTCTATATCTCTTATGTCTGGTACATTGTATATAACACTTTTATTTTTGCATAAAATTGATGCGGGTATAAGAGCTACTGCTCCATTTTTAGCACCACTTATTTGTATTTCACCTTTTAAAGGATGTTTTCCTTCTATTTTTATCTTGGGCATAAAACCTCCATAACTTCACTTTATATTATAATTGTTTATAGAATAAGTCAAGTGTCATTTACATAAATAGTATATGATTAATGTAAATAAAATGATTATTTCTAATATTTTAGAGTATGTACCAGCTTTTAATGATATTAATTTGCCTATTATAAGTGCTAAAGTAGTAAAGAAAAAACTACATAAAGAGAATATAATAGACGTTACTATTATATGACTTGTTATGTATTTAATGCCTATTCCTACTGAGAAACTGTCTAGAGCTACCATTAGTGATAACAGGATGAAACTAAAATTATTATATATTTTTATTTCTTTATTTTCTTTAAATGAATTTATTATACTTATGGTTATAAATATTAATACTAAAATTAATAAATATTTTATTTGTATATTTATTACATTTATAAAGGTATTTCCTATAATACTTCCTAAGAGTGGTAATATAAAATGAAAAACAGTAACAAATGAAATTAGAGTTAATTTATTTGTTCTTGTTAGTTTATTCATACTTAATGCTAAAGTTAGACTAAAAGCATCTAAGCTTAAAGTAAAACCTATTATAAAAGCTTGGAAGTATTGCACTTATTTCACCTATATAAGTTTACTTATTTACACTATATTTATTACTTAAAGATTTTATGTAAAAAGTCTGTTATAAAGAATGAGTAGGTTATTTTTTCATCTTCTTGTGCCTCTAATAAACATAGAGGAGGAAAAAGTACACACCAGAAATTATCTCCTTTTGCTTGTCCTATTTTTATTACAAGGGATTCATAGTTACCTTGAGGGTATGTTTTGTTTTTATATGTTTTTTGTGGAAAGTAATTTAATCCATAATTAACTTCAAAAGGTAGAGTATAGTTATTTTTATTAAATTCTGTCTTTATATCTATTTCTAGTGGTTTTACTGATGCTGTTAGATATTCTCTGCTTTCTTTTAATGAGCTTGGTGTATAAGATAAAATTTTATTATTAACTATGTTTAGTACTTTTTCTTTCATATATAAGTCTTCTATGTTGTTTGAGTTAGGTATTACTCTAAAACGTACAGAGTCTTCAGGTAATGTATAGTTATCTTTTTGTAAAACAGTTAGTACTACAATTATACTTAGAATTATCAATATTATTTTTTTCATTATTTCCTCTTAATATATATTGATAAGTAAGATATAATTTTATTCATATATTATTAAAAATAAATATATATCTATTTTTATTAGCTAAGTCTTTTTCTATTTTTATAGTACTATATGGAAAGTATTTAAGAGCTATATTTTTAATAATTGATCCTTGTGTGCATCCTATTTCAAATGCTATTAAACTTTTTTTGTTTAATATTTTATTGGCACCTTTAAGTATTTCTTCATAATATTTTATTCCATTATTTGGTGCATAAAGAGCTATTTTGGGTTCATATTTTTTTACTATATAAGAAATAGATTCACTTTTTGATATATATGGAGGATTACTTACTAGAATATCTATTTTTTGTTTTATAGGTTTTAACATATTACCTTTTAATAGTGTTATGGAAATATTATTTTCTTTTATATTTTTTTTAGCTACTTTTAATGCTTTGGATGAAATATCTGTTGCTATAACTGTAGAAGCGGGTAGTTGTTTTTTTAGAGCTACTGCAATACACGCTGTTCCTGAGGCTATATCTGCTATAGTAATATTTTCTTTAAAATATTTATGTATGTAATTAATTGTCTTTTCTACTAGAAATTCTGTTTCATATCTTGGTATTAGGGTATGTTTATTTATAAATATTTTATAGCCACAAAAAGAAGAATATCCTATTAAATATTGTACTGGATATCCTTTTTTTAATAGTTTATAGTCTTTATTTAGATTTTTGCTTACTTTTTGTAATTCTTCAGCCTCTGTTTTTGATATTCCTAAATCAATTATTTGTTTTATCATTATTAGCACTCATTTGAGCTTTTTGATTTTCAGTTATTAGAGAATCTAGAAGTTCATCTATATGTCCTTCCATTAGTTTGTCTAGGTTCATATTTGTGTAGCCTATTCTATGATCTGTTAATCTATTTTGAGGATAATTATATGTTCTTATTTTTTCTGAACGATCTCCTGATCCTATTTTGTTTTTTCTATCACTACCTAGTGCTTCTTCTTGTTCTCTTAATTTCATTTCATAAAGTCTTGTTTTCAGTATTTGCATAGCTTTTGCTTTATTTTTAAGTTGGCTTCTTTCATTTTGACAGTTTACTACTGTATTTGTTGGTAAATGTGTAATACGTACTGCTGAGTCTGTTGTATTAACACTTTGTCCTCCAGCTCCACTACTATGAAATACATCAATTTTTAGGTCACTTTCTTTTATCTCTATATCTATTTCACTTGCTTCTGGCATAACTAAAACAGTAGCTGTAGAAGTATGTACTCTTCCTTGACTTTCAGTCTCAGGGACTCTTTGTACTCTATGAGATCCACTTTCATATTTCATTTTTGAGTATACTGATTCTCCACTTAAAATGAATTCAATTTGAGAGTATCCTCCACTTTCTCCTGGTACTTCGTTTGTTACTTCTAGTTTCCAGTCTTGTTTTTCTGCATATTTTGAGTACATTTTGAATAAGTCTCCTGCAAAAAGGTTTGCTTCATCTCCTCCTGCAGCTCCTCTTATTTCTATTATTACGTTTTTATCATCATTAATATCTTTAGGTAGTAGCATTATTTTTATATTACTTTCTAAAGTACTAAGTTCTTCATTAAGTTTATCTATTTCTTCCATAGCAAAATCATGCATATCTATTTCTTTACTCATTTCTTTCGCTGTTTCTATGTCACTAAGTATTTGATTGTATCTTGTAAATGCAGCTACTATTTCTTCATATGAGTTTAATTCTTTAGATATTTTGCTCATTTTAGTAAAATCATTATATATTTCTGGTTTAAGCTGTTCTTCTTTTAATAAATTATATTGCTTTAATATAATATTTAATCTGTTTATCATGTTTTCCTCCTAGAAAGATGGTTTAGTTTATTTCTTCTATATCTTCTTCATCTACTAATACTAAATCTTTTAGATCATCTTCTACTTCTTCATCTTCCATATCAAGAATTTCATTATAAAGATTTTCATCCTCTTCTCCGTCTTCTTCGTCCATACGTATATTCAAAGTATCTTCTAAAAGTTCTTCGTCATCATCTTTTATTATTTTAGCTTGATGATTTTCTTTTAGATCCCAGTATCCATTATTTAATTGTAGGAATCTTTTTTCTGTTAATAGAAGAGTATAAAAATCGCCTACTTTTTCTTCATATTCATTATTATCATAGTTTAATAACTCACAAATAGTTTTAAATAAGTCATTTGTTTTCATTTTCTTTTTCTTTTCTTTAAGTATTAAGTATGCTAAGTCATCAAAAGGCATAGTTTCGGCTTCTTCTTTGGTAAATGTAATAAATTTCATTTTCACTCCTTTAAATATAATTACTTATAAATTATACTAATTTTTTATCAGTAGTCAAGTTATTTTGAACATTATGTAGTATTTTTTTGTAAATTTATTTAATACTAGTTATAGGATGGTACTTTTTATGAACAAAATATACATTTTTGTTAAGTTATTTGTTTTTATATTTATCACTTTTATAATAGTTAATTTATCATTTTATGTGTATGCTTTTATTACACCTAAAATGCAGCTTAAAACTGCTAATAATGTTGAGTACTATGATAATGAGAATATACTAGCTTTTAACAATGTAGAGGGGAGAAAATGGGTTAAATTAAAGGATACTTCTAGTAAGATAATTGATAGTACTATAATTGTTGAGGATAAGAATTTTTATAATCATAAAGGGTTTGATTATTTTAGAATAGTAAAGGCTCTATGTACTAACTTATTTACAGGGGAACTTAAGCAAGGTGCATCTACTATTTCTCAGCAATATATTAAGAATTTATTTTTAGATTTCGATAAAACTTGGTCTAGAAAGATTGAAGAAGCTAAGCTTACTTTTGAATTAGAAACTCATTATTCTAAAAAAGATATTTTAGAGGGTTACTTAAATACTATTAATTATGGAAATGGTGCTTATGGAATAGAGAATGCTAGTTATTATTATTTTAATAAGCCTAGTAAGAGTCTTAGTTGGGCAGAAGCTTCTTTTATATCTGGTATACCTAAAAATCCTACTTATTATAATCCTATTATTAATTATGATAATGCTAAGAAGAGACAAAAAGAAGTTCTTTATAGTTTAATGAAGAATAAGAAGATTAGTAATAAAGAATTTAATAAGATATTTAATGAAAAGATTAATTTATATGGTAAGGATAATGAGAGTAAACTTAATAGTGTTTATTATTATAAAGATGCTGTATTAAAGGAACTACAGGGTTTACCTAATGTACCTAAGAATCTTATTAATACTGGAGGTCTTAAGATATATACTAATTTAATTACTAAGAAACAAGAGGCTATAGAGAGTATTATTAAAGAAGAGTTAATAAATGAAGATGATTTACAAGCTGCTTCTATGTTAATAAATCCTAAGAATGGAAAGATTGAGGCTTTAATAGGTGGTAAAAATTATAATTATTCTCAGTTTAATAGAGCAATAAATGCTTATAGACAAGTTGGATCTACTATGAAAAGTTTTTTATATTATAGTGCTTTAGAAAATGGTCTTACTTCATCTTCTTTATTTAGAAGTGAAGCTTCTACTTTTAACTTAGGAAATAATAAAACGTATACACCTAAGAATTATGGAAATATGTATGCTAATAAGGATATTACTTTAGCAGAGGCTCTTGTACTATCTGATAATATATATGCTGTTAAAACTCATTTATTTTTAGGTAAGGATAAATTAATAGATACTGCTAGAAGATCTGGGATTGAATCTGAGTTACCAAATGTTGCTTCTCTACCTTTAGGAACACATGAGCTTTCTATGATTGATTATGCAAGTGGGTTTACTACACTTGCTAATGAAGGTAAGAAGAATAAACCTTATTTAATTAGAAAAATTACTGATATTAATGATAATTTAATTTATGAACATAAGCAAAAAGAAGAATATGTTCTTAATAGTAGATATGTATATATTTTAAATGAGCTTATGAGTAATACTTATAATTATAATTTTATTGATTATACTACTCCTACAATGCTTGGTATAAAAAGTTTACTTACTAAAAAATATGCGATTAAAAGTGGTAGTACTAATACTGATTATTGGACTATAGGATACAATCCTAATGCGTTGCTTCTTGTCTGGAATGGCTTTGATGATAATAAAGAAGTTAAGATTAAACAATCCTTAGTTAATAAAAAAATATGGGCTAGATCTATAGAAAGTGCTTTAAAGGATGAGGCTGATACATGGTATCCTATTGCAAATAAGGTAGTAGGATCTATTGTTAATCCTGTTAATGGTAAGATTGATAATTCTAAGAATCAAAGTATGTTATTTTATGTTAAGGGAACTGAACCTTCCTTTGAAGAAAGTATATTAAATAATATTAAAAAAGAATAAAGCAATACAAAATATTGTTTTATTCTTTTATATAAGTTTAGTAAAATTTAATAAATAATTATATTTATTTTTTACCTTCTTCTACTCCTTTTGTAATTTCTTTTGCTATGTTACCTATAGATGGTGCTAATTTTTCAGCTCCTTCTTGTGCTACAGGCATAGCTTGTTGTACTCCAAATGCAGTTATTTCTCTTTTCTTTGCTATTAAAAATAATGCACCAGAAATAATGAATGTTGCAAATAATATGAATCCACCTACCATATAATAACCTATAGATTTTGTCTTATTAATTTCATTTACTGTGTTATTTAGAATATTATTCATTGTGCCATTTATAACATCATCAACTGTATTATTAATAATATCTTTGTCATTGGTTGGTTTTCTTTTTATTTGTTCTAATTCAAGTTCATATTTAGAAATTTCAAAAGATAATGAGGTTGTCTCTTCTCTTTTAATTCTTATTTTTTCACCAAGTTCTTGATATTTTTCATTAAAACCATTTTCTTTAAACACTTTCATTTGTTCATTATTTAGTGTTGCTATTTCTTCATTTAATGTGTTTATTTTTGTTTGCGTATTATTAATATCATTTTGAACTTCATTTTCAGTTCTCTTATTAGTTGTTTGATTATTTATTTCTTTATTTACATTATTAATATTATCAGTTACTTCTTTTAATATTCCGTTATTATTAAGGCCACTTTCATTTCTTTTTTGTCCTTTAATAATTCCTGTTACTATAATACTGCCACCTATTAATACACCAACTATTAAGATAATTAATGAAATACGCATAAGCATTTTTTTGTTTTTTTGAAATGTTTGTTCATCTAAATACTTTTTTTCTTCCATTTTATAACTCCTCTCTTTATTGAAATATTAATTCAATAATAATATATAATTCTTTTTAACTCTTTTATGTATTCTAAATTTATATTAACTTTTTATATTTTAACATTTTTTATTTATTATATATATTATTACTAATAAAGAAGATATTTATATTTTTTTATTTTTTGCCTTCTTCTACTCCTTTTGTAATTTCTTTTGCTATGTTTCCTATAGATGGTGCTATCTTTTCAGCTCCTTCTTGTGCTACAGGCATAGCTTGTTGTACTCCAAATGCAGTTATTTCTCTTTTCTTTGCTGTTAAAAATAATGCACCTGAAATAATGAATGTTGCAAATAATATGAATACACCTGCCATATAATAACCCATAGAATTTGTCTTATTAATTTTTCCTATTGTTGAGTTAATTTCATCTTTTACATTATTTAATCCCATTTTAATTGCTTGTAATTCAAACTCATATTCTGCAATTTTAGAAGATAGTATGTTTTTTTCTTCTCTTTTAGCTCTTGCATTTTCTTTGATTTCGTTGTATTTTTCGCTAAATCCACTTTCGTGAAATGCTTTTGTTTGTTCATGATCTAATTGTGCTATCTCTTTATTCAAATCACTAATTTTTGTTTGTGTATTATCAATATCAGCTTGTACTTCGCTTTCTGTTCTTTTATTTGTAGCAACTTTATCATTTGTTTTTAAATTGTTTTCCTTTTGATTTTTTATGATTCCAGTTACAATAATACTGCCTCCTATTAACACACCAACTATCAATATAATTAATGAAATACGCATAAGCATTTTTTTGTTTTTTTGAAATGTTTGCTCATCTAAATACTTTTTTTCTTCCATTTTATACCTCCTCTCTTTATCGAATTATTAATTCAACTATACTATACATTTAGTTTTTAACACATTTACTTAACTTAGTCTTTTTGAATTTTAATTACTATTTGATACATGTTTTCAAAGTCAAATTCTTCTGTATTGACTTCTACTCCTTCGGATTTTAGAGATGAAACAACATTTCTTGTTTTATCTATCGCTTCTGTTAATTTACTCTTATTATTAACTATCTCTGTTGGTATTGGTTTAGTTTTTTCAAATTCTTTAAGTATTGGGTTTTCCTCTTCTTTTTCATCAAAAATATTAAAATCTAATGTTTCAAACTTTTCTTCTTCTTTTTCCTGTTCTTGAAAAGGATTTAATGTATTTGGAATGTCATGTTCTGGCTTTGTTATATCTATAATCTCTTCTTGAGGTTTTAACAAATCATTTATATTAGGTGCTTTATATTCATTTATTATATCAAATGAATTTTTTGCTATTTCTTCTTTTTTTATTGGAGAGATAACATTACCTAGCATTTTATTTATTTCGTCATCTGTTTGTTTAACAGTAAGACGATCTTTTATAATTTTATTTAACATGGTTTTTTGATCCTCTTGTGAAGTTAGTGCAAGAATACTTCTAGCGTGTCTTTCGGATATCCTATTAGATAGTAATGCATTTCTTACTTCTTCACTAAGATTAAGAAGTCTTATTTTATTTGCAATAGTTGCTTGTGTTACGCCTATCTTTCTAGCTATTTCATCTTGAGTATATCCTTTTTCAACTAATTTCTTATATGATTGTGCTTCTTCAATAGAGGTTAGATTTTTTCTTTGTATATTTTCAACTACTGCCATTTCCGCACTTTTTTTATCATCTGCTACTACTACTATTGCTGGAACTGTAGATAATCCTATTGTACATGCCGCTTTATATCTTCTTTCTCCAGCTATTATTTCATATTTTTCACCTAATTGTCTTACTATTAACGGTTCAATAATACCATGTTCTTTTATTGAAGATGCTAAATCTTGTAGCTCTTCTTCATTAAAAGTTAAGCGTGGTTGAAATCTATTTGGTATGATATCTTGCACATTAATATTATAAACTTTTTTTGCTTCTTCCATTTTTCCCTCTTTTTATTCTATTATCATTTTAAGTTATTTTTTCTTATTTTTCAAGTTATTTTTAACTATTTGATTGTATTCTCTTGGAAATAGTGTATTAGTTGTCGTTTTTTTCTCAATATATACAATATTTCTAGTTGATTTTTCTATTGGTAAAAAATAACTTATTGTTTTTTTATAAATTCCGCCTAATTTATTTATTTGTTTTAAAGAATCTTTTAGTTCTTCTTCTATTTTAGCTTTTAATGGTACAAATAAACCATCTATTTTTAGTAATGGTAAAGCAAGTTCAGAAACTACTGATAAATGAGATAGTGCACGACAGGTTACTATGTCAAACTTTTCTCTATTTGTTCTTGCATATATTTCTGCTCTTTCATTTACTACTTTGACATTTGAGAGATCTAACTGTTTTATAGTTTCCAATAAAAAATTACATTTTTTATTTGATGATTCTACTAGAATGAATTTTATATTTTCAAATATGATAGCCAAAGGAATTCCTGGAAACCCTGCTCCTGAACCTAGATCACATACTAAACTATCTTGTTTAAAATTAATATAATATGAAAGTAATAGAGAATCATAAAAATGTTTAAGGAACACTTCTTTTTTCTCTATAATTGATGTTAAATTAAATTTTTTATTCCATGAACTAAGTAGTTCATAGTATAAGTTAAATTTATTATATGTAGTATCAGTAATTTCTATATTTATTTTTTTACAATAAGTAATAAATTCTTCTTTATTCATATGGATACTCCTTTTTAAGATATATGAGTAGGTTTGTAATATCTGATGGGTTTACTCCACTTACTCTAGATGCTCTACCTATTGTATCAGGTCTTATTATTGATAATTTTTCTTTTGCTTCTGAAGCTAGATTTCTAATGTTTTCATATACAATATCTTTAGGTATTTTCTTTTCTTCTAGTGCTAGCATATGATTTACCTCGGTCCAGGTTTTTTTAATATATCCGTCATATTTAATATTAATATCTATTTGTGAAGCTACGTCTCTATCTATTTTTATATTAATATATTTTAGAATATCGTATGTAGAAATTTCATTTCTTTTTATAAGATCTATTAACAATGTTTTTTTAGTTATTAAGGATGATTTCTTTTTACTTAGAAATTCATTTATTTCATTTGGTTTTGTATATGTTTTTTTTAAGAATAATAATTTTTCTCTTATATTTTCTTTATTTTTAATATGTTTATTATAGTTAGATGTTGTAACTAATCCTACTTTATAACCAATATCTGTTAACCTATCACTTGCATTATCATGTCTTAGTAATAAGCGAAACTCTGCTCTTGAAGTTAGAAGTCTATATGGCTCTGTAATTCCTTTGTTTATTAAGTCATCAATTAATACTCCTATGTATGCTTCATTTCTTTTAAGTATTAGTTCAGGTTTATTTTTTAAGTTCAATGAAGCATTTATTCCAGCTATTAAACCTTGTGCAGCTGCTTCTTCGTATCCACTTGTTCCATTTATTTGACCAGCTGTATATAATCCTTTTATTTTCTTTGTTTCAAGTGTCATTTTTAGTTCTATAGGGTTTATTGCATCGTATTCTATTGCATATCCATATTTAAGAATTTTTACATTTTCTAAACCTTTTATTGTTTTTAACATTTTTTCTTGTATTTCATGAGGCATAGTTGTAGAAAATCCCCCTACATATATATCTTCTCCATTTTTTCTTTGTGGTTCTAGGAATATTTGATGGCGATCTTTATCTTTAAATTTAACTATTTTAGTTTCTATAGAGGGACAATATCTTGGACCCGTTCCTGTTATAAGTCCGCTATACATTGAGCAAAACTTTAAGTTATCTAGTATTATTTTGTGAGTATTTTTATTTGTATATGTTAAGTAGCATGACTCTTGGTCCTTAATTTTATATTTAGGTTTGTTAAAATTACTGAATGTTAGGTATGTACTTGACCCTTTTTCCTCTAATAGTTGAGAATAATCTATAGAACTTTTAAGTATTCTAGGTGGCGTTCCTGTTTTTAATCTAATTATATTAAAGCCTTCTTTTTTTAAGCTTTCACTTAAAAACATAGAGTTCTTTTCTCCATGAGGTCCTTCATTTTTACTTTCATTACCTACTAAAATGTTAGATTTTAGATATGTACCTGTTGTGAGTATTAACTTTTTACATAGTATTTCTTTATTACTTTCACATCTAATACCTTTTATTTCATGATTATCAACTATTAAGGATGCTGCTGTATCCTCTAGTATTTCTAGATTTTTTTGAGTTTTTAGTGTTTTTAATATTTCTTTAGTATAGATATCTTTATCTGCTTGTGCTCTTAAACTTCTTACTCCTGGTCCTTTTTTTAGGTTTAGCATCTTCATTTGAAGAACTGATTTATCTGTATTATTACCCATTTCTCCGCCTAGAGCATCTATTTCTCTAACAACTATTCCTTTTGCACTTCCTCCTATTGAGGGATTACATGGCATATCTCCAGAATTTTTAATGTTTGTTGTTATTAAAAGTGTCTTATTATTTAATCTAGAGCATGCTAAAGAAGCTTCTATTCCAGCGTGACCTGCTCCTACTATTATACAATCATACATTTTGTGCCTACTTCCCTAAGCAAAACTTACTAAATATTTCATCTAGTATTTCTGCATTATAATTTTCTCCTGTTATTTCACTAAGTACATAGAGAAGATTTTTAAGACTTATTTCAATCAGATCTATTGGTGTTGATTTTTTAATATCTTTATTTATATCTTTTACAATGTTAAGAGCTTGTTTCATAGATGCAATGTGTCTTGCATTAGATAGTAGTGTAAAATCTTTTTCTATGTTTTCTATGTTAAAATTGCTTATAATTAAGTTTTTTATTTCCTCTATATTTTCATTATTAAGAGCGGATACTTCTATTACTTTAAATTTTTTAAGTATTTCTTTATTGAATTTTAATGGTAAATCTTTTTTATTAAGTACAATTATTGTTTTCTTTTTATCAAGTGTACTAAGAATCTTTATATCTTCTTTTGTTGTCTGTCTACTTGAATCATATATATTAAGTAGTACATCCGCGTTTTCAATGGTTTCATAGCTTTTAGAAACTCCTATGAGTTCTACTTTGTCAGTTGTTTCTCTTATTCCAGCTGTATCTATTAGATGAACTTCTATACCTTTTAATATTATAGTTCCTTCTACTTTATCTCTTGTAGTACCAGGAATATCTGTAACTATTGCTTTGTTTTCTTCTAATAATGCGTTTAATATACTACTTTTTCCTACATTTGGAGCTCCTACTAAACCGACTGTTATACCTTTTTTTATTATTTTTCCATCTTTAGCAGTTGATAGTAATGATTCAATATCTTCTTGAATTTTCTTACATTTTGTTTCTATAAGTTTGTTTGTAAGTATTTCTTCATCTTCATATTCAGGATAGTCTATATTTACTTCTATGCTTGCTAAAATCGTTATTATTTCTTTTCTAATGTTTTTTATTAGTTTTGAAAGTTTTCCTTCTAATCCACTCATACTTAGTTTTCTAGAATACTGTGTCTTTGAGTTTATTAAGTCAGAAATACTTTCGGCCTCTATTAGATCAATTCTTCCATTTAGGAAAGCTCTTTTTAAAAATTCTCCTGGTTGAGCAAGTCTTGCTCCGTTTAATAAACAAAGTTCTAGTATTTTATTTGTTGCTGCATATCCTCCATGACTATTTATTTCAACAACGTTTTCTTTTGTGTATGTTTTAGGTGATAAAAAAACCGATACTAAAACTTCGTCTATTTTTTCTTTATCATCTACTATATATCCATAATTAATGGTATTTCCATCTACTTTAGTTAAGTCTTTACCTAAAAATATTTTATTTACTACTTTTATAGAATCTTTTCCACTTAGTTTGATAACGTTTAGTGCACTTATTCCAACAGTAGTAGCTATAGCTACTATTACATCTTCCATTAGTACTTCCTTTCATTTGCAATACAGATTATATCATATTTATGGGTAAAAAAAAAGAAGTTACTCTTTTTCTTTATATGTAATAACTATTTTTCTATTTGGTTCTTCGCCTTCACTTTTAGCATCTATATATTCAAAATCTGTTAATGCATCATGTACTAGTTTTCTTAAATATGAATTCATAGGATCTAAAGATACAGAAATTTTTGATAGAGTTACTTCTTTTGCTATTCTTTTTACATCTCTTATTAAATAAGAATATTGCTTATCTTTATAGTTTTCTGAATCTACAAAAATGTTTACAAACATACCAAGTCTATTGTATATAGCTTGCTTTAAGAATGTTTGTATAGAAGAAAGTACTGTTCCTCTTCTACCTATTAGAATAGAACTATTATCTGAATAAATTTCAAAAGAAACATTTTGTTGTTTTATTCTTGTCTCTATTTTAGCATTTACCCCTAATCCTTTTAGTAAATCAGTTAGTATTTCTTTTCCTAAAGAACAGATGTCTTCTTTTTTTACTATTTCAAGTATATATTTTTTGTTTTTTAATAAACCAACTTTTTCTTCTTTGATGCTATAGAAAATATCATTTTCTTCTAAATTTACTTCGGCTAGTGCCTTTTCTAAGATTCCTTCATTTTTTTTGAACTCAAATTTTAATTTTTCCATAGTCTTTTTTTCTCCTAATTCTTTATTGATTTTAATTTTTTTAATTGTTTTTCTTTAGGTTTTTTGTTGCTAGATTTTTTAATAACTAAATTTTGTATTACAGTAAATAAGTTTGACACTATCCAATATAAGGCTAAAGCTGTTGGTAAAGTAAATGATACAAATGATATAAATATTATCATAAATTTGTTCATCATTTTCATTTGCTTAGCTTGTGCATCGTCTATTGCTGCTGTGTTCATATTTTGGAATGAGAAATATGTAGCTGCTATAATTAGAACAATAATAATTATATACCAGTAGTTTCCTTCTTTAAACATTCCTTCATATGGTGTTGTACCTAAGTGAAACTTCCATAATGTTTCTTCAAAAAATACTGGAACTCTTTGTATAGATTCATAGAATGCAAAGAATATTGGTATCTGTAAGAATGAAAACAAACAACCTGATACTGGACTAACATTATTTTTCTTATATATTTGCATCATTTCTTGACTTTTTAACATTTGACTTTCTTTATCATCTCTATTTTTATATTTTTTTTCTAGAGCTTTCATTTCTGGTTGAATTTTTTGCATATTATCATTCATTGATGTAGATTTTTTTGTTAGTGGATACATAAGAAGTCTCATTAGAAAACCTATTATCATTATAGAAATACCATAGTTTTTAACTATAAGTCCTAATTTAAGAATTAACCAAGATAACGGCTTAACAAATATATTTGTCCATAATCCTTCATATCCTCCTGTAGTAACTTTAAGTTTTTCACAACTAGGTAGTTTATCATAATTAATTTTTTGCTCTTTATCATATTTTTTGTATATATCTTGTATTTCTTTTGTTTCAGGCTTACATAAAATATTAGCTGTATATGACTTCTTTGTTTCTTTGTTTACAAAGTTTTTAGCACATCCTGTTGTTAAAAATAATACAAGTACTAATAGTATGATTATTTTTTTATTGTTTTTGTTTTTCATTTTTCCTCCAATAATAATAATATTTCTTTTTCTATTTCTAGATATTTTAATTCTAAAATTTCTTTCTTTACTATTATAACACAATTTAATGAATTATTAATTTTATTTTTTGTTATTATATCTTTTACTATTCTTCTACATTTGTTTCTTACTACTGCGTTTCCTATTTTTTTACTTACGCTTATACAATATCTAGAATAACCTAAAGTATTTTCTATATATCTCATATAAAATGTATTAGTACTTCTTTTTTTAGAATTTTTCATTATAGATGAAATTTCTTCATTTTTACTTATAATATATTTTTTATTCATAATATTTTTCCCTCTCTTTTATTATACAAAAAAAATCACTTAATTAAAAGTGATTATTTTGCTAAGACTTTTCTTCCCTTTGCTCTTCTAGATTTTAACACGTTCGAATCTTTCCTAGAAAAAAATCCATGAACTTTACTTTTTGATCTATTATTAGGTTGAAATGTTCTTTTCATTTTTATTCCTCCAAATCTCTTCTTTTTCTTGACTTAAACCATTATAGACTATACAATAAAAATTGTCAATTTTATTTTTTGTGCACAGTATATGTTAATAACTTTGTTAATAAAATGTTAATAAGTGTATAATGTGTAAATAAAAAATGTTAATAAGTGCATAAGTCTTCTTTTCTTAGTAAATAAAGGCTTTTAAATGTGCATATGTTGTGGAAAAATATGTTTATAACTATTTTATTAAAATAAGACTTTTAATTATTAACATTTTATTCTACAATGTATGTAGTGGACAAATATTTTTTGAGGTGTGGGTTATGGATATGATTTCTATATGGAAAAACTTTTTATCTTCTGTTTCTAATAAAGTTTCTGCTATATCATTTAATACTTGGTTTAAAGAAGCTACTTTATTAGAAATTAAAAACGGTATTGCTAAGATTATCGTTCCTTTGGATGCTCATAGATCTCACCTTTTAACTAATTATCATGATCTTATAGAAGAGACATTATCTGCAGTTACTAATGATGCTGTTGATTTTGAATTACTCACTAAAAAAGAAGTTGAAACTAAAGAAGTTATAATTAATGATGAGGAAAAGAATATTAATGAATTTTTAAATGATGATAGTACTTTACCTCAATATAAGTATTTTAGTAACTTTAATCCTAATTATAAATTTGAAACGTTTGTTGTAGGAGAATCTAATAAGCTTGCATACTCAAGTGCTCTAGCTGTTGCTGAGAATCCTGGTACTTTATATAATCCTTTATTTTTATATGGTAATAGTGGGCTTGGAAAGACACATTTAATGCATTCTATAGGGAATTATATTATAGAACACTCTAATAAGAAGGTTTTATATTTAACAACTGAGCAATTTTATAATGACTTTATGGCTTTTTGTAAAAAAAATAGTGAGAAGAAGCTTAGTCTTAGTTATATGGAAATGTTTAAGAACAAGTATAGAGATGTTGATGTTCTTATGATTGATGATATACAATTTCTTAGCGGGGCTATGAAAACTCAACAAGAATTTACTAATACTTTTAATTCTTTATATGAGGATAAGAAACAAATTATTGTTTCGTCCGATACTTGTGTTAAGGATTTAAAATTATTAGAAGATCGGCTTAAAACGAGGTTTAGTTGGGGCTTAACTGTTAATATCAGCCCTCCAGACTTTGAATTAAAGGTTAATATAATTAAAAATAAGATTAAAACAGGGGATTTATGTATTAAGTTAAATGATGAAATTATTGATTTTATTGCTAATAATTTTGGTAATGATGTTAGAAATATAGAAGGAGCTATAACTAGACTTTGTGCTTATGCTGCAATTATGGCTATTCCTGTATTATCTATAGAAGATGCTATGAATGCTCTTTCAGAATTAACAAATAACTTCTTATATACTACTAATTCTATTACTAAAATACAAAATGCCGTTGCTAGTTATTATAAACTTACTATTGAAGATTTGAAAAGTAAAAAAAGAAGTAAAAATATAGCCAATGCTAGACAAATTGCAATGTATATGTGTAGAACTCTTACAGAAGAAACACATTTAAAAATTGGGCTAGAATTTGGAGGTAGAGATCATTCAACAGTTATTCATTCATTTGATAAAGTTACTAAAGATTTAAATGAAAATAGTGCACTTGGTAATATTATAAATGAAATTAAACAATCTATATGTTAATGAATGTTAATAACTTTATAGTTATACACATTCTAATCCATTATAAATAGTGAACTAAGTTATAGTTATCCACTTGTGCACCTCTATAATAATACTAATACTTATAAATAAAAGAAAGAAGGAATTAAAATGAAATTAAAAATTAATAGAAAGATATTATTAGAATCACTAAATTGTGTTAGTAAGGCTATTTCTAATAGAAATATAATACCTATATTAAATGGTATATATTTTGAACTTAATAGTAAAGGATTAACTCTTGTAGCTACTGATAACGATATAACAATTAAAGGATTTATTGGTAAAGAAGATATTTTAGAAATTGTAGAGGTTGGTAAAACTGTTCTTTATGGGAGGTTCTTAGTTGATATATTAAGAAAACTTAATAATGAGATTATAAGTTTTGAAAATATTGATGGTAACAAAGTAGTAGTAAGTACTAATAATTCTAAGTATAATTTGAATTGTTATGATGTAAATGATTTTCCTGATGTTAATATAGAAATAGGGGAGAATCCTATAAAAATTAATACTACTGATTTTAAAAAAGTTATTTATAATACATTATTTGCTACTTCTACTCAGGAAAGTAGACCTATATTAACAGGTGTTAATATGAAAATTCAAGGTAAATATTTAGAATGTACTGCTACAGATTCATATAGACTTTCTAAAATGTTTATAACTTTAGATAAAGAAAGAGAAGAAAATGTTAATGTTATAATACCTGGTAAGAATTTAACTGAACTCTTAAAAATTTTAGAAGATGATACTGAGGAATTAGATGTTAATATATATACTAATAAGATAATATTTAAATATAAGAGTTTCTTATTTCAATCTAGTTTATTAAATGGAACATATCCTAATACTAATAATTTAATACCAACTGATTTTTTAATAACACTAGAGTTAGATTTTAATGAGTTTTATTCAGTTATAGATAGAGCTTCATTATTATCATTATCTAAAGAAAAGAACAATATACAGTTAGAGATAAAAAATAAAAACTTAATTATTACATCTGTTTGTGAAGAAATTGGTAAAATTGAAGAAAAGATTTTTATAGAAAATATTAATAATTATAGTATTCAAATATCTTTTAATGCTAGATATATGTTAGATGCTTTAAAACAGTTTAATACAAAAAATATTTGTATTAATATGAATGGGGAGATTAAACCAATAATTATTAACAGTGAAGAAAAAGAAAGTTTGACTGAGTTAATTTTACCAATTAAAACATTTTAAGAAGAAATTTATTGTAATAATCTATATTTTATGTGTAAAAATGCCTAATTATAGGCTTTTTTTTGATATAAAATACATATTCGACATTTTACAACATATTACGACAAGCTCATGTGTTATGATACCTTTCAACCGGAAAGGAGGATATTATGAATTATGAAATTAATAGTAATACGCTTTTAATAATACCAACTGATAATGGAAAGAGTAAAGCTATTGAAAAGAAAAACGAGTATGTTGTAGAAGAGTCAACCTTTAATGTAATAGAACATAGTTGTGAATATTTTGGAAGTTCTTATGAAGGAAGACATATTGGAACAAAAAAGTTAATTAAAGCTAAGTATAAAACTCCTATTGTTATTGAAGAAAGTCAAAATCTAATTTTTTTTCCAACAATGTCTCCTGAAAGTGCTGATTGTATGTGGGTTTCACTTAAAAATATTAGAAATTACAGAAATAGTGAGAACAAAGCTTATTCTATTATAGATTTTAATAATGGAGATTCAATAGAAGTTAATATATCTTTTGGATCATTACAGAATCAAATATTAAGAGCTACAAGATTAAATAATGTTATATTAGAAAGAAAAACAGCGGTTACTGGAAAATCTGATGATAATAATTTATTTAGTTAGAAGTTTTAAAAAAGAGCATAACTTTGTGGTTATGCTTTTTTTAATAAATAATTTAATATATGCAAAAATAATGGAATAAATTAAGTTTTTGTGTTATAATTAAGTTCGGGTAGGGGTATACTAGAATACTTGTAATTTATAAAATATGGCATTATTGAGGGTAATTATGAAGATTAATAAAATTAACATGGTGAATTTTAGAAATTATAATAAATTAAGTTTAGATAAACTTGAAAATATTAATATTATTATAGGAAATAATGGTACTGGTAAAACAACTATTTTAGAAGCAATATATTTTTGTAGCCTTACAAAGACATTTAAAGGGGGAAGTGAAAGAGCATTAATTAAAGAAAATGAAGAAAATTTGAAGGTTTTAGTAACTTTAACAGATAATGAAGTTATTAGAAAACTGCAGGTTCTCTATAACAAAGATGGAAAAAAAGCAAAAATTAATAATAATAAACAAAAAAAATTAAGTGAGTATATTAGTAATTATAAAGTTGTTGTATATTCACCTGATGAAATAAGATTAATTAAAGATAGTCCTAATATTAGAAGAAATTATTTTAATATTCAGATAACACAGATTTATAAGGATTATTTAAAAAAGTTATTTAATTATAATTTACTTATTAAAAATAAAAATGAATATTTAAAGAAAATGTATATTAATAATACAATGGATGATAAGTATTTAGATATTATTGATGAGAAGATTGTTATTATAGGTAAAGAAATTAATAATTATAGAAGTGATTATATTAATAAGATTAATAAGTATATGAATTCTATATTTAGAAAGTATAAACCTAATGAAAAAGTTTTTATTAAATATGTATCAGATTTTAATAATAAAAAAGAAGATGAATTATTAAGAAGTATTAAGAAAAATAGGAAGAAAGATATAATATTAGGTGTTATGTCATTTGGGGTACATAGGGATGATTATGAATTTTTACATAATGATAGATTAGCTAGAGATTATAGTTCTCAAGGAATACAAAAATTATTAATTTTATCTCTTAAGTTTTCAGAGTTAGAACTACTTATGAAGGATTATTATATAATACCTGTATTATTACTTGATGATTTATTTAGTGAATTGGATAAGAAAAATCAAAACCAAGTATTAAAAAATTTGGATAATAAAGTACAAACATTTATTACTGGGACTGATTTAAAATATATAGATACTAAGATTATTAAAAAAGCTAAGATAATTGAATTAGATGAATAGGAGAAAGTTATGGAAAATAGTTATGAAGCAAAAGATATTCAAGTTCTAGAAGGTCTTGAGGCAGTTAGAAAAAGACCAGGAATGTATATTGGAACTACTGGGGAAAGAGGATTACATCATTTAGTATGGGAAATTGTTGATAATGCAATAGATGAAGCGTTAGCCGGATATTGTGATGATATTGAAGTTATTATTAATAATGATAATAGTGTTACTGTAAAAGATGATGGTAGGGGTATTCCTACAGCTAAACATCCTAAGACTGGAATTTCAACTGTAGAAACTGTATTTACAGTTTTACATGCTGGAGGAAAATTTGGTGGAGGAGGATATAAGGTTAGTGGCGGACTTCATGGAGTTGGAGCTAGTGTTGTTAATGCTTTATGTTCTTTTGTAGAAGTTTATGTATATAAAGATTGTAAAATATCTTATATAAAGTTTGTTGATGGGGGAAAAATACATGAGCCTCTTAAAGTTATAGGAGAATGTGATAAAGAGAGAACTGGAACTACAGTTACATTTAAACCAGATCCTGCTATATTTGAGGAAACTATTGAGTTTAAGTTTGAAACTTTAAAATATAGATTAAGAGAAATGGCATTTTTAAATAAGGGGATATGTATTAAGTTAATTGATGATAGAACTGGAAAGAATGAAACATTCTTATATAATGGGGGAATAGTTGAATATGTTAGATTATTAAATCAGAATAAAAAAGTTATACATGAAGATATAGTATATGTTGAGAGTACACAGGATGAAATAGAGATAGAGGTTGCTTTTCAATATAATGAAGGATATACATCTAATATTTATTCTTTTACTAATAATATTAATACTATTGAAGGTGGAACTCATGAAGAAGGGGTAAAGAATTCTTTATCTAGAGTTATTAATACGTATTCTAGAAATAATAATTTTTTAAAAGAAAAAGATGATTCATTAACTATAGATGATGTTAAAGAAGGTCTTACTATGATTATTTCTTGTAAACATCCAGATCCACAGTTTGAAGGTCAAACAAAGACTAAGCTTGGAAATGTTGAGGTTAGGAAAATAGCATCTTCTTTATTTAGTGAGGGACTTGAGAAGTTTTTATTAGAAAATCCAGGTGAAGCTAAACAAATAGTAGAAAAATG
>JAVVTI010000009.1:0-32601 GCA_036653735.1 Bacilli bacterium
TATGTGCTTGATTATACCATAATTATATATAAAAGTAAAGGAAATCATTGTTTTAAGGCATTTAAAAGCCTTAATTTTATTATTTCCTTTTAATAAATTTTAACTCCTCACTTAAAGTATTAGTATCTATTTTTAATTCAAGAGATTTCTTTATATTATAAATACTATAAAGTCCTAAAGAAAAACCTAATATAGAAGAAAGTATTTCAGTATTTTCTATTTCATTATGTATTATAGGTATAAAACTAGCTATAGATAATAAAAAAGATATACTACTAAGAAATACTTTCTTTCTTATTAGTTTCTTTTTAATTGAAATTTCCTTCTCTAATTTATTAATTTTTTCTACTACAAATCTCTTTTCTATCATAAAAATATACCTCTATAATATAAATATATGAAAAAATTCTATTATTTATTCAAATCATAGAATTTTTTAAATATAGAAGAGTCTTCTAGTCCAGTATTTTCTAGTTCTTCTAATAGTTCTCTTTGTTTTCTTGATAATTTACTAGGTATAACTACCTTTATTGTACAGTAGAAATCTCCATTTCTACCCCATCCATCATTTTCTATTCCTTTTCCTTTTAATTTAAGTATATCTCCATTTTGAGTACCATCCTCTATTTTTAAATCTACTTTTCCATTAAGAGTTCTTATTTCTTTTGTACATCCTAGAGCAGCTTGAACTATAGTTAAAGGAACTTCAACATAAATATCATTACCTTTTCTTTCAAATAAATCATGTTTAAGTACATTAAATTCTATATAAATATCCCCATTTGGACCACCATTTAAACCAGCTTCACCTTTACCAGTCATTCTAATTTGTTCTCCAGTATTAATTCCTTTTGGAATATCTATAGTAATAGTTTTAAGTGCTTTCTTAATTCCTTTTCCTCTACATTCAGAGCATACTTCATCATAAGTTACTCCTTCACCATTACAAGCAGAACATACACTTTTAGATGAAAATGATCCAAATATCGTATGACTTTCACTTATAACATACCCTTTACCATTACAAGAAGAACACTTAGTTTCTCCAAATCCACCTTTACCATCACATGAACTACAAGTATCATTTATTTCTAATTTAAAATCTTTTTTACAACCAAATGCTGCTTCTTCAAAAGTTATATCCATCTGATATGCACAGTCTCTTCCTTTTCTCTTACTTGATGATTTTCTAGAATCTCCATAATTAAACGAACTATAACCAGAGTTACCTCCCATTAAGTCATCAAATATACTTGAAAAATCAAAACCTCCAAAATCATATCCTCCAGCTCCTCCTGGATTAGATCCTCCATTATTATCAAATGCTGCATGACCAAACTGATCATATTGTTTTCTTTTGCCTTCATCAGATAATACAGAGTAAGCTTCTTGAGCTTCTTTAAATTTTTCAGCACCAGCTTCATCCTTAGAAATATCAGGATGATATTTCTTAGCTAACTTTCTATAAGCACTTTTAATTTCATCATTAGATGCATTTTTATCTATACCTAAAACACTATAATAATCTTTCTTTGCCATTTTATTCCTCACTTCCTGTTATTGTAACATCTTTTATCATTAATGATGGAGCTGCTACTAAACCCATACTATAGTTAATATCAGATCCAACTAATGTAATACTATTAAATAAAGTAATAAGATTACTAGATATAATAATATCTTTCAAAGTTTTAACCTTTTTATTATTCTTAATAATATATCCTTCACATAATAATGAAAATTCTCCATTTAATATATTTACACCACTATGCATACCTTCTAAATTATTAATAATAATACCGTCATTAAGAATCTTCTTCATACTACTAAAAGAAGTTTCTCCTTTATTAATTGATAAATTATATGCTCCAAATGAATTACCAGTAGATTTAACATTATTTTTAATAGCATATTCATTATTATATAATTTATTTACAAACACTCCCTTATCAACAACTATTTTATTATATGTAGGCATTCCTTCATTATCAAAGGATCTAGTTGTAATAAACTTCTTATTAAGAGGTTCATCTAACATACTAATTTTATCAGAAAACACTTTTTTATTATAATAACTTTCTAAAATAGATGTCTTTTTATATATATTCTCTTCCAAAAACATACCTTTAAATGTACTAAGTAATTTTATTACACACTCATTAGTAAGTATTATATTATATTTACTAGTCTTACATACACTTTGATCTATACTACTACAAAGTTCTTTAATATTTTTAATAATATTACTTTTAATCTTATTAAAGTTATAACTTTTAAGATTAAAACTTACTCGTTTAGTATAATTCACATCATTTTTAGTAGCTATTATTTCTGCATCAAATGATATATATGAGTTAGTATCACATATAGAAATATCCTTATTAGTTATTTCTATATCTTCCTCACTATAATCAAAATATAAAGTAATATTACTAATTAACTTATATTCATCCTTAAGAGTATTTAATGAAATTAAATCTTCTTTAACTTGATTATAGTCTATTATCAATGGTTTCTTATTTATTTTATGTATTTTTTCATTTTTAGCAAAAGCATTTACATTATTATTATCAAGTAATATAATATTTTCTTTTAACACTCTAATAATACTATCTGTGTCTTTAATATTTTCAACATTTATAGTTATAGTCTTATTATTTATTAATGCTTTTATTAAATATGAATATACAATACCAGTATTAAAAGCATTTATTTTATCATTAAATACTTCTATAGAAGTATTATTTTCTTTTCTTTTATTTACTTGTACTATTATATTTTCTTTATAACATTTTTCTATTAATTCTTTAATCAAGAGTACCTCCTACTAAAATAGATGATAATTTAATAGTAGGTTGTCCTATTGTTACTGGAATATATCCACTATCACTACCACAATATCCACTATCAAGTGAAAAATCATTACTTACCATTTCTACATTATTAAGTATTTCTAAAGTATTTCCTATCAAACTAATACTCTTTAATGGAACAGTTATCTTACCATTTTCTATTAGATATGCTTCCTTAACTGCAAAGTTAAAGTTTCCAGTAATAGTATCTACACTTCCACCACCCATAGATGTGGCATAAATCCCTCTTTTAATACTTTTAATCATATCTTCTATATTATCATTTCCTATATCTAAAAATGTATTATTCATTCTAGAAGTAGGCTCAAACTTATAACTTTCTCTTCTACCAGAAGAAGTAATATCCATTTTCATTTTCTTAGAATTAAGCTCATCTACTAAACAATTAACTAAAATACCATCTTTAATAAGAATATTTCTTTTAGTAATATTACCTTCATCATCATAAAAGGTTGTACCAAACTTATCTGGTAAAGTACCATCATCTATAATATTTACTTTTTTAGACGCTATTTGTTTATTAAGCTTATTATTTAAAACAGATACATTTTTTACTAAAGATGTAGCTTCCATTGCATGACCACATGCTTCATGAAATATAACTCCACCAAAACCTGATGCTAATATAACTGGCATTTGACCACCAGCTAAATCTTTAGCATCTAAGTTTTCAATAGCCTTTTTAGTAGTTTTATCTAAAAATGGTGTTATAGTCTCTTTATTAATAAAATCATTATAATTATTACTTCCAGCTCTATAAGAACTAGATGCATTTATACCATTTCTACTAGTTAAAACAGTAAAAGATAGTACACATGAATATCTAGTATCATTAACTATTTTACCACTTATTTTAGCTATTTTTATCTTCTGCTTACTATAACTATATGAAATACTAACTTGAGTTATAAGAGGACTAATATTTCTAATATATTTATCTATATATAACAAGAATTCCTTCTTATCTTCATTAGGTATTACATCACACTTCTTTTCCTTACTAAATATTTCTGTTAAAGAAACATGTTTCATTCTATTATTATAATTAAAATTACTTTTTAATTTATTAGATAAAGAAAATAAACTAGTCTCATCTTTTTCATTTGTATATCCATATACTTTATTATCATTATAAGCTAATCTTATTCCTAGTCCATTTATGTTACTAGTATTTACTTTATCTATTTTCTTATCAATTAAAGAAATAGAAGTAGTAGTTTTATCTTCATAATATAATTCACTATAAAGAGCCCCAGTAGATAAAGTATCATTAATTAATCTTTCTAAAAGATCTTTACTCATTAATCCTCCTATTTAAAAGTTTATTATCAAGAAAATATTAAGAGCTAAAGCTCTTAATATTTACTTCTCTTCATATTTAGCTTCTTTAACATTATCTTCTTTTGTATCTTCATCATTAGTAGTTTCTTTATTATCAGCATTTTCTTGAGAAGCTTTATTCATTTCTTCATAAACACGTGTTGATAAAGCCATTGACTTTTCACTTAGTTTTTCTGTTTTCTTCTTAATATCATCAAAATCAGTACCTTCTAAAGACTTCTTAAGATCATCAATTAAAGTTTCTATTTCTTTCTTTTCATCATCTTTAACTTTTTCACCTAGATCTTTTAACGCTTTTTCAGTTGCAAATACCATTTGCTCAGCATCATTTCTAGTAACTGATTCTTCTTTTTTCTTTTCATCAGCTTCTTTATTTGCTTCTGCTTCTTTTACCATCTTATCAATTTCTTCCTCTGATAAAGAAGTAGTAGAAGTTATAGTAATAGCTTGCTCTTTTCCAGTACCTAAATCTTTAGCCTTAACATTTACTATACCATTAGAATCAATATCAAATGATACTTCTATTTGTGGTACTCCTCTAGGTGCTGGAGGTATATTTGTTAAATTAAATCTTCCTAAAGTTTTATTATCTGTTGCCATAGGTCTTTCACCTTGAAGTACATGTATATCTACAGCTGGTTGATTATCAGCAGCTGTTGAGAATACTTGACTTTTAGTTGTAGGAATAGTAGTATTCCTTGCTATCAAAGTAGTCATAACATTACCTAGTGTTTCAATACCTAAAGAAAGTGGTGTTACATCAAGAAGTACTAAATCATCTACTTCTCCAGTTAAAACTCCTCCTTGTATTGCAGCTCCCATAGCAACTACTTCATCTGGATTTACTTCTTTTGATGGTTCTTTACCTAATTCTTCTTTTACAACTTGTTGTACAAGAGGAATACGACTAGATCCACCTACTAAAATAACTTTATCGATTTTATCCTTAGTAAGAGATGCCTCTTTAATTGAATCACGAACTTGTTTTCTAGTAGTTTCTACTAAATCCTTAATTAAATCTTCAAATTTAGCACGAGACAAACTCATTTCTAAATGAAGTGGTCCATTTTGCCCTTGTGTTATAAAAGGTAAACTTATTTGAGTAGTAACTACTCCACTTAAATCTTTCTTAGCTTTTTCAGCACCTTCCTTAAGTCTTTGCATAGCAAGTTTATCTTTAGATAAATCTATAGCATTTTCTTTCTTAAATTCACTAACTAAGTAATCAATAACTTTATTATCAAAGTCATCTCCTCCTAGGCGATTATTACCGCAAGTAGATTTAACCTCAAAAACTCCATCACCAAGCTCTAAGACAGAAACATCAAATGTTCCTCCTCCTAAATCATATACTAAAATAGTTTGATTTTTATCTTGCTTATCAAGTCCATACGCTAAAGCTGCAGCTGTTGGTTCATTAATAATTCTCTCAACAGTTAAACCTGCTATCTTTCCTGCATTCTTAGTAGCTTGACGTTCTGCATCATTAAAATATGCTGGTACTGTAATAACAGCTCTATCTACTTTAGTTCCTAAATAAGCCTCAGCACTTTGTTTTAAATTAGCAAGTATTTTAGCACTTATTTCCTCTGGTGTATATTTTTTTCCTGCTGCTTCAACTTTTTCATTAGTTCCCATTTTTCTTTTAATTGAGGAAATAACATCTGTTGAAGTAAGTGCTTCACGTTTTGCAACATCACCTACTTTTTCTTCTCCCCCTTTAAAACTTACTACAGATGGAGTAGTTCTATTTCCTTCGGCATTTGGTATTACTTTTGCCTCTCCACCTTCTAGAACACTAACACAACTATTAGTTGTTCCTAAATCTATACCTATAATTTTACTCATAATTTTTTCTCCTTTTCTTTTTTTATTATTTATTAACTTTAACCATTGCTGGTCTTATAAGTTTTTCTTTGTATGTATACCCTTTAGTATATACTTCAAGCACTACATTTGCTGGTTTATTTTCATCATGTTCAACTAGTACTGCTTCTTCCATATTAGGATCAAACTCTTTACCTAAGCAGTCTACTTCTTTTACTTCTAAGACAGTAAACATACTTTGAACTGATGCATAAATCATCTTAAATCCATCAAGAAATTTACTAACTTCATCAGATAAATCGTTATCATCCATCTTAAAAGCTCTCTCAAAGTTATCACTAATAGCAAGTAACTGTACTATAATATCTTGTCCTTCATACTTAAGTCTATCAGAATTTTCTTTTTCACTTCTTATTTTAAAATTCATAAATTCAGCTTGAAGTCTCATATATTTGTCTTGCATAATTTCTAATTCATCTGTATTATTAATCTTTTCTTCTTTTTCTACCTTGTTTACTTTTTTCTTTTCCATAATATTTTTCCTTTCTTTATGTTTTATTACTTCCTTCTATATGTTTTTTAATATACTCAAGTAAAGTAACAACTCTTTCATACTCCATCCTTTTAGGTCCTATTATAGCTAAAGTACCCTCAGTATCACCTGTTTTATATTTAGTTTTGATAATTGTTACATTATCATCTAGTTCACTTTCTGTTCCAATATATACTTTTACCTCATCATTAGTTTCTTCAATTTTACTTATAATATCTTTACTTTCAAATTTACCTATAATATTTTTAATATTATCAACTGTATCAAACTCAGGCTGTTTTAACATATTGGTCTTACCTGAAAAGTGTACATCTTTTTCAGATGTAAAATTGCTTAAAGCTTCATAAAATGCATTATATAGAACTTCATAGTTTTTTACATAAGAACTAATAATTGGTTTTATTTCAAACTCAAGCTTAGCTCCTACTTCATCTACTGGTGTTCCATGAAGCATTTTATTAAGTAGTTCAGTTACCTTCATTATCTCTTTAGAATCAACTGAAGCAAGTAAATTAATTTCTTTACTCTCTACATGTCCCTTATTAGTAATAACTATTGCTATAATTTTATTACTATTAATTGGTATAACCTCTACTCTTTCTAGCAAGTTTTCTTTTGAAGCACCTCCTAATATAACAGAAGTATAATTAGTTAAATCACTTACTATTTCTAAACTCTTAGCTATTGCATCATTTAGATTAAGACTATGATTTGAGAATATTGTTTGCAGTTTAAGCATATCTTCTCCACTAATCTTTTTAGTTTCCATTAAATTATCTACATAATATCTGTAGCCTTTTTGAGATGGCACTCTTCCAGAGGAAATATGTGTTTTTTCTAAATATCCATCATTTTCAAGATTAACCATATCATTTCTAATAGTTGCCGATGAACATTTTAATTTTTTACATATTGATTTACTACCAACAGGTCTAGCAGTCTTAATATATGACTCAACTATAAGCTTTAAAAGCTCACATTGTCTTGTTCCTATCACACAAAATCTCCTCCTTTTAGCACTATAATTTTTCAGTGCTATTTACATTATATTATTATATTCTAGCATTGTCAAGTTATGAGTGCTAATTTTACAAAAAAATTTAAACTAATTAAAAAAACTAGCTTTCACTAGTTTCTGTTGAGGCACAATAAACGCTAACTTGCTTTTTATCTCTACCTTTTCTTTCGTATTTTACAATTCCATCAACTTTAGAATATACGGTATGATCTTTTCCTAACCCTGTATTAACTCCAGGATATATTCTAGTTCCTCTTTGACGATATATTATAGCTCCAGCTTTTGCAGTTTGACCATCACTTAATTTAGCTCCAAGTCTTCTTCCAGCAGAATCTCTACCATTTTTAGTAGAACCTACTCCTTTTTTAGATGCAAATAACTGTATATTTAATTTCATCATATTCATGGGATATTATTCCTCCTTTATTTTTATATTTTTTCTATAAGTATTTTCAAGTTCATATAATAAGTTAATCATATTATCAATTAATGTATTAGTAATATTATCTTTCTTTAGATTAATAAGGGCAAAATCATTAGTTTCATTATACTTAATAGCTTCTTTATCAAAACTAATTATAGCATTAACAGTAGTTATTAATATACTACTAACTGATGCACATACTATATCTTTACCAGAAACACAATAATTAGAGTGTCCTTTTATTAAAACTTCAGTAATAATATTACTTTCTTTTTTAATAGTAATATTAATCATAACTATTTAGCCTCTATCTTAGTAATAAGTATCTTAGTATATGGCTGTCTATGTCCTTGTGTTTTTCTATATTGTTTTTTAGCTTTATACTTAAATACAAGTATCTTCTTTTGCTTACCATGCTTAATAACCTTAGCAGTTACTTTAGCATTCTTAACTCTTGGAGTACCTACTATTCCATCAACATACAAAACATCATCAAAAACAATCTCAGTATCCTCTAGTGCATTTAATTTTTCAACATATAGCTCAGTTCCTTCCGAAACACTATATTGTTTTCCACCAGTAGTAAATATTGCTTTCATTTATTTTCCTCCTCCTTTACATAAGACTCACCTTTAAGGCAACAAATGAAAAACATTTATTTTAAAACCTTATCAGAGTGGTTGTAGAAAGGATCTACAAACAAGTAAATATTACCATATTAGAAGCACTTAGTCAATAAAAAGTTTTATATTAGGTTTTAAAATAAACATACTTCAAATAATCTTTTTCACTATAAAGCATATTATTATATATTATATTATATTTAAAACATCTTCTTACTCTATTAATATTATTTATACTTTTATTAATATATACTTTTCCTAAGTTATAAAGATTTCTTTCTAATAAGAACTTATTAAACTTATAATTAATATCTTTATATTCCTGATATATATTTTTACATAGTAATAATGCACATACTTTTATAATGATATAAGGACTAAATAACACCGTTATAGTAGATGCTATAATAGAAATATATATAATTATATATAAAGATAATTTATATGGAAGAAGTAGCTGTAAAACAATACTTAATAACTTAGAACCATCAAGTGGAACTATAGGTAATAAATTAAATATAAATAATTCTCTATTAATAATAGAAAATATATTATATGTATTTTCATTAATAAGTCCATACTTATTTATATTATATATAATAATAGTAAGTATTACCTGAAATAAAGGACCCGCTACTAGTACTAATAATTCTTTAAATATATTAATATTTATAATTTCATTATACTTAGTAATACCACCAAATGGATAAATTAAAACTTTATCTATTTTAAATTTAAACAATAATGCTACTAGTAAATGTCCTGATTCATGAATTAATATAATAAATAATAATATATATATATAATTAAAATATCCTGCTAAAAAAGATATAAGAAGTACTATGTATGTAAGATCATATATTTTAAATATCTTTATAACTTAAAGCCTTTCCATTTTTTTGAAATAAATAATATATATTATTTTTAGAAGTACCTATTATACTTTCTTTTTCTAAATAATCATATATAGTTACATTTATTTCCTTCATATTTCCATACCATACATCTACTCCATTACTTTGTTGCATTATTAATGTTTTACCATATCCTTCTTTATCACCTATATAAACAACTACTCCACTACCTAAAAGTTTTATAGGTGTATTTTCTTTAAGAGATATACTATACCCATCTTTATATTTAGTACTATCTGAAAAATCTACTTTATTTTCTTTATTAACAAATGATATATCTTTTTTACCAAGAAGTACTTTATTATATAGTTTATTTATAGTACTAAAATTAAAGTTATTAGAAAACAAATAATTATTTATTATATTTTTAAAAGATGTATTTGATAAACAAATAATTAATACTACTAAAGATACTATTATAACTGTTAAACATCTTATAAATAAGCTTTTAAAATATTTAATATAATTATTTGTTTTAATACTATTTCTACTTCTATATTCTTCTAAAGTCATTTCTATTCACCTATAAATATATATTAAAATATTTATTATTTATTCATATTTTCATAAAAACTATAATATTCATTATTACCAAATATTATATGATCTATTAGTTTAATACCAATCATATCTCCGCTTAGTTTAATATTATTAGTTAATTCTATATCTTCCTTACTAGGACTACTGTCTCCACTAGGATGATTATGCATTATTATTACATATGTAGCACTAAGCTTTACAGCTTCTTTAAATACCTCTCTAGGATGAGCAATAGACTTGTTTATAGTACCAATAAAAAGTAATTTATAACTTATTAGCTTATTCTTAGTATCAAGAAACACTGCATAAAAATATTCTTGCTTTAATAAAAGAAAATTAGATTTAAAGTACTCATATATTTTATTAGTATTATTAAATATTACATTATTCATATTCTTTTCATAGAATACTCTTTTACCAAATTCTAACGATGCTAAAATACTTATAGCTTTACTTTTACCTATTCCTTTTATTTTAATTAAATCATTTATTGTTGTATTATTTAAGTCTTGAATACATGTTCCTAAATTTAATACACTTTGTGCTAAATCCTTACAAGAAATATCTTTAGTACCACATCTTATTATTATAGCAAGCAATTCTTCATTAGATATATTAGCACCAAACTTTAAAAATCTTTCTCTAGGTTTATCTTCATCATTAATATTTTTTACTAGCATATACTTCTCCTTTAATAAAGGTAACATAGTTATTAAAAATATACAAAGTACTAATATTTTAAATTAAAGTAAAAATATACCCCAATAATTATAAATGATCTAACAAAAAAATAGAATTAAGTAATTATTATTACTTAATTCTATTAAAATACCCACAATTAGTACATAATTAAGGTCTATACTCTGCAATAGTAAGCTTACCACCAAATACTTTACCCATATCACTTGATTGATCTGTTGAAGTATCTTTATAATTAAACGTTACTGTATATGTATGTTTTATACCTGGTGCTATAGGAATATTAGATTTAATAATTATATTATTTCCACTTGATGGTACTGGAGTTTCACTTAAAGTTTGTCCCCCTGCTCCAACAGATGTAAATGAATATACTAAATCTTGTTTATTAATTAAAGTATTATTTAAATATTCCCATAAAATATTATAATTAGTTGTTAAATTACCTGTATTTTCAATAGAAAATGTTTTCTGTTTAGTCCATCCTGGAGACTGTTTTGTATCATTTATTAAAGCTGTATCAACATAATTAATTCTAAGTATACCCATTTCAACATCAATTTTACTTACATTTGTTGTTCCAGATATAATAGCTTGCATCCATGCATATGATAAACCTATTATACAAATAAATACTGATACAATTATTCCACTAATTATTAAAACTTTTGATTTTTTCATTACTTAGTTCTCTCCTACCTATATTATTTTATCAAATATTTTTTAAAAGTGCAAGTACATCTTTAAAAGTTTTAGCTTCTACTAATTTAATATTAAGATTATATTTTTCTTTAACTTCTACAGCTTCTTTCATATTCTTTGTAGGTACTAAAAATATATCAACTTTTTTCTTATTAGCACCTTTTAGTTTATACTTTATACCATCTATTTCACCAACAGTTCCATCGATTTCTAAAGTTCCAGTCCCAGCTATCTTCTTTCCTTTAGTAATATCATCTTTAGTAAGTTTATTATATATAACTAAAGCATTCATAAGACCTCCAGATGACCCTGATTCACTCTCATTATACTTAAAGTTTATAGGTGGATTTGTTTTAAGTTCAAGATAATTAGTTAAAAGAACTCCTACAATCTTTTGCTTATTCTCAGTATAAATTTTAGCATTAACATTTATTATCTTATTATCTCTTTTAACTTCTATTTCTATACTATCATTACTTAAATCAATAACTTCTCTAAAATCATCATAGTTACTAAGAACCTTCCCATTAGCCTTAAGAAGTATATCTCCTACCTTTAACTTATTATCACTATTTTTCATAACATGAAGTACAGTAAGTTCATTTTTAGTAATAGATACATCCTTACCCGCTTCTTTATACGCAAATAAAGTACTATATGATACCCCATTCTTAAGCATTATCTTATTCCTTTTAATAACATCATCATAGTCTTCTTGCTCTATCTTACTATTGTTTTTCTTAACTATATCCCAAGATGGAAGAATACTAGCTATTAAAAGAGATGGTAAATTACCATTTTTAACCCCTACAAACGTTAAATTAATACTTCCCTCACTCTTATATTCATTTTCTATTACAATCCTCTTATCCATATTAAGAAGTCCACCAGGAGTATATATTTCATACCCAGTAGGAATAGAAATAAGTAAAATAAATACTAGTAGAACTATTAAACTTTTATAATTTTCTTTTATATAATTTACTATTTTGTCATAAACTTTATTAATCATTACATTTTTATTACCTTTCTTAATTTATTATATCACACTAAAGGAATATATATGAAAAAAATTAATTTGTTAATTATTGTATTAATATTTATATGTCTAATAAATACAAGTATTATAAGATCTTCTACTACATATAGCTTAAATATATTTATAAATAGTATATTTTTAACTAGTTTTCCATTTCTAATTCTATCACATATATATGTACACCTAAACATAGTACCTAGTAAACTAATAAGTAATATATTTTCTTACATATTAAATATTAATCCTTCTTCATTTAATATAATATTTCTTAGTATGCTTTGTGGTTACCCATCAAGTGCTGTATATATAAAAGAATACTTAAATAATAAAAATATTAGTATAGAAGAATCAACTAAACTTCTTATATGTGCTTCTTTTCCTAATCCTATGTTTGTCATAGGAACTATTGGTACATCATTATTTAAAAGTTCAAGCACAGCTCTAGTACTACTAATAATTTCATACATAAGTAATCTTTTAATAGGAATACTTATTAGAAATAAATATCCTAAGTATATAAAAAACTATGAAACTATATCTAATAATGAAAATATGCCTCTTATAATTAAAAATAGTATAATATCATCTATTAATACCCTCTTACTCATACTAGGTAATATTACTATATTTATTATTATATTAAACCTAATAATGCATTATTTTGTAGATATTCATCTATTAAAAATAATAATAAGTATGTCTTTAGAAATGACAAGCTCTATAATACTCATAAACAATACTATAGCAAATTCAGTACTTAAATATGCTCTAATAAGTTTTGCTATAAACTTTGGTGGAATAAGTATCCTAAGTCAAGTATTAAGTATTCTATCAAACTATAATATAAATAAAAAAGAAATAATAACATATAGATTATTAGTTTCATTAGTTTCTTTTTTACTCACTATAATATATTTCAGTATTAAATTTTTTGTTATTATTTAATTCAAGTATTATTTTATATAAGTTTAATCTACCATCATATGTATATGAAATACTATTATATTGATCGTTTATAGGCTTATCTGAGTATATTAATTCATACCTTTCAAGCTCTTTAATAAATTTGTAGTACTTAATAGCACCATCTTCTATTATAAGCTTTCTTTTACTTTCATCACCTAAAGTAAACTCAAGCAAGTATTTATTAGTAGTTAAAACACTCTTAATACCTTTATTTTTATATATATCTCCATTAATTTCTTTAGAATTAAGAGCTTGAGAAACAGAAAAATCTAAAGACGTCTTATTAACTATATTAACATCCTTTAACTTAATAAGCATATTAAGTAAGAATATTAAAATAAGAGAAAGAAGTGCCATACTAACAAGAAGTTCAAGCAAAGTAAAACCTTTTTTACTATTCATTTTGTAGCCTCCAAAGATGCATAATAATATTTATTATCCTTCTTATATTCAATAATATAATATTTTTTTGAAGAACTCTCTAATGTTTTTATATAAGTAGATAATGAATTAGTAGTAATAGGAACAGAAGAATCATTTAATAAATAAAGCATAGCATTTTCCGTAAATAAAGTCTTTTTCATAAGAGGAAACAGATCATTTACATAAGCAGACGTACTAGTTATTTCAAGTAAACCTGAATTATTAGTAATAGTATCAGTTTTAACATCTGATAATAAAGTTTTTAATTTATATATATCTGTTATATTATCATAATAGTTTCTAGCTTTAGCTTTTACCATAACAGCTGAAAAAGACTTGTATAAAAGTACAAGAGATACTACTACAAATAATGAAACTACCATAGTTTCTACTAGTACAAAGCCCTTTTTCATTTAACTAAATCTTCCTTCGCTTGCTCTACTATAGCATTTACTAAATTATTCTTAGATACATATGATGAAGCAATAGATACCATAAGAAGTAAAAAAACAATAAGAAAAGCATAAAGTGCAGACATAGATACAAAACCTTTATTCCTATTATTCATCTTTATTCTCCTACAATAAAATTATACAACATAATAAAACATAGTACAAGAAAAAACAAAAATAATAGAACATCTTAGTTATAATTAAATATAATAATAATATGAATAAGATAAATGAAATAATTAGTTATATAAAAAATAATAAAAATGATTTTAATAAGAACATCTTTGTAGTTCTTAGTTTATTAATAGTATACCAGTCTATTTTTACTTTAATTTTACCTCTTAGAATAAATATCTTCTTACTTATAAGTCTTATTGGTCTTTTTGTATTCTTTTTTATTAAAATAAAACCAAAATTATAAAAGGCACATATATTTACTATGTGCCTTTTTCCTCTACTTTCTCTTCTTCCTTACTTATATTTAATTTAGTTACTAAATTATTAGTAGCATACATATAATCAAGAGTCTTTTTAATATTTTCAGTATTAATCATCTCATTATCTATTTCTTCTATTAAAAAAGGAGTAGATATAATTATACATAGTAATTTCTTTTCTTCTATAGAAAGAGGAAATATTTCATTATATGTACTAAACATTAAATCAAAATTTAAATTAATATTACAGTTATATAATTTATATAAATCAAGTATTGGTGTATCCACCATAAAATTATCCCAACTAATAAGATAATTCTTTTTCCCCATTATAAAATGCTTCATAGATAAGTTATTATGTAGTACACATACTCTTTCTTTAGTTTTATTTTCTACCAATCTATACCATGCATCTGTTTCTTTTATACAATAATCTAGTGAATAATTAATAACAGAGTAGTTTCTCATTATAAGATAGTGTGAAGGAGATGGATAAACCTCTGACTCTATCTTTGTTATTAACTCTTCGTAATACTTTTTTAAATATTCTATATTAGAAATAAGTCTTTCATATATTTTCTTATATTTATTCTTACTAACATCTTTATAAAAAGATGTATGATAATGTAACAGTGCTACTTCTTTAATAAGCTCTATTTCCTTATTACTTGTAGGTACTTTCTTTTCTTCTATATACTTAGTCTTAAAACCCCTCTCAGTTGATTCTAGAATCTTAGGAAAAGAAGTAAAACCTCTTGATGTTAAATAATCAAATAACTCTTTTAAATGTACATTACTTTTTTTATATACATATTTCTTATTATCTTTAACTACTATTTTAGCTTTTCCTCTTATTTCAGTTATACTTTGTTTATTCATTAGTAATAAAGGGTACTATAATTCTATCATTTACATTAACAGTTTCACTAGTATTATACTCTTTTAATACAGCAGCATCTATATTATATTTAGATGCTATAGTATCATAAGTATCATTATCTTTAGATATATATATCTTATAAGTTACAAAGTTATTAGAATCCTTTAAATTATTAGTAAGAACATTTATATTATCAATATTATTTATATTATTATTTTTAATAGTAGTATTATCTTTTATAGAAGTATTTTCTTTTTCCTCACTAAAATCATTTATTAACTCTTCTATATTATCTCTTAATACTTCCTCATAATTAAGTTGCATCTTTATATCAAGAGATAAGGTATCTTTATTAAGTACATAAGAAAAATCATCTATTAATAACTCAACTGTACTTTTATCAATTCTATCACCTAGTGCTATACTAAAAGGTATATCATATAGAAAATCTTCCTGTAAAACACTACCCATTGTTATTTTATAACTACCGCCTAATTTAAATGAACCTGTTATAATACCTTTCTCTATCTTATAATTATGTTTTAAAGATATATCAGTTATTTGATAAGCATTTGTTTTAAGAATGATATTCTTTTTAAATGGAATTATTTCTTGCATATATTTCCTCCTTACTTAATAGTATGAAAAAAACACTTATTTATGAAATAAAGTATCATATATTTCTTTATAATTTTTAATATAATGAATATTTATATTGCTTGTTTCATTATTAGTAAGACTCTCTATATCTTTCTTATTATTATATGGTATATAAAAGTCAGTAATATTATGTGTTTTAGCTATTATTAGTTTTTCTTTTATACTTCCTACTCTAAGAATATCCCCTTTCAATGAGATTTCCCCTGTAAATAATATTTTATTATCTATTTTAATATTCTTTAAGTAACAAAGAATAGAAGTAGTAATAGATACTCCTGCTGAAGGACCATTTTTAAATATATCAGCATTTCTAAAGTTAATATGATAAGTCTTATTATTAAATATATCTTCACTAAGTTTAAATATATCTTTATTACTTCTTATATAACTAAATGATACATCTATACTCTCTTTAATTTCTTTGCCTATAGCACCTGTTATAATTGTTTTCTCTTTACCAATATAACTAATAGTTTCTATATCTATTATATTCCCATAGTATGCATTTACACCTACAGCATGTATACAAGAAGTACTTTCTATAATATCCTTAGTATTAAATTTCTCATTTCCTAGTAGTTTCATTATATCATTTTGTTCTATATCTATAGATTTAATATTAGGATATTCTTTAATAGTTTTCCTTGTAATCTTATTAATTAATCTCTCTAAATGTCTAACACCAGATTCACAAGTATAATTATTAATTATCTTAAGAAGAGCTTCATCACTTATCTTAAACTTCATACTAGATAAACCATTCTCTACTAAGATATTTTTAATTAAATAGTTCTTAGCTATATGAAGCTTTTCTTCACTTGTATAAGAATTTATCTTAATTATTTCTAATCTATCATAAAGAGCTGCTGGTATTTTAGTTTCATCATTCGCAGTTAATATAAAAAATACATTACTTAAATCAATTTCTTCATTAATATAATTATCTACAAAGCGATTATTTTGTTTCTTATCAAGAATATCAAGAAGTATAGCAGTAGGATCTCCTTTATAATCTCTAGATATTTTATCAACTTCATCAAGAAGTATTACTGGATTATTTGCTTTAGCTTTAATAAGTGAAGTAACTATTTTACCAGGATTACTAGCAACATAAGTACGTCTATGACCATTAAGTTCAGAAGGATCATTTAGACCCCCTAAAGATATTTTTGCAAATTTCCTACCTAAAGAATATGCAACCGAAGAAGCAAAAGTTGTTTTACCTACTCCAGCTGGTCCTACTAAACATATAATAGGACTTGGTGATACTCCGGAAAAATTTTTAACACTTATATATTCAAGTATTCTTAATTTAGCACTTATAAGTCCAAAATGATTCTCATTTAATTTCTTTTCAATCTTAGTTATATTTTTTTCTTCTTTAGATTCTTCTAAAAAAGGAAAAGATAATAAGAAATCAATATAGTTTTTAATAACTATAATTTCAGGACTTGTTTCAGGTGTTAAAGAAAATCTATTTATTTCCTTAATAACTTTATCTAGTATATAAGGAGGTAGTTTCTTATTAGATAGAACATTATTAAAATATTCTATATCCTTATCTTGTACTTTTTCTTCGCCTAATTCTTTCTTAATTAATGATAATTTTTCTTTTAAAAGAAACTCTTTTTGACTCTTATCAAACGAATCCTCTAATTCTTTATCAAGTCTCTTATCAATATCATTAATAGCATTTTCTACATATAATTCCTTAATAAGCATTTTACTTCTACTTACTGCACTTGCATTTAGCATAAGAGATATCTTCTTCTCAAAAGTAAGTGGTAAAAAATTACTAATAAGATCTGTTAACTTTCCTAAATCCTCTATATTCTTAATCTGATTCATAATAGAGTTTGATACTGAAGCATTATTATTAATAAAAAGTTCTACCGCTTTTTTAAGTTTTCTTAAGTAAGCAGTAGTTTCTACTTCATCCTCTTTAGAAGTATCAATCTTCTGAGTAATACATTCAAGTGCATCTTCATCATTAAAATAATTAATATAACTAAATACTTTTATTCTAGTCTTTCCATCTATAATAACTCTTAGTGAATTATTTGGTAACTTAATAGTACTTTTTATTACACCTACTACGCCTATCTTAGGAAGATCTTCAACATCAGGAGCCGTTTCTAACTCATTTAAAGGACATACTACTAGAATTTCTCCATTATAATTCTTCTTAGAATTTTCTATAGCTTTTTTACTTATATCATTATTTATTTCAAGTCTAACTTCTTGGTAAGGAAGTAATACTAGGTTTTTTAATAAAATAACCGGCAAATTATTTTTCATGAAATTACCTCCTACTTAGTTAGTTATTATATATAATATAATCTTAAAAGTAAAGGCAAAAAAGACATTTCATTTCAATTTATTAATTAAAATTATAAATCAAGTTAATTCTTATCTTAAATTTATAATTTTATACTATTATTTATCATAATAATCTTAGTAAAAACTTACTAAAACATTAATATTATATTTCTAAAAAAAACATTTTAAGAGCATCCCTTTTATCAATAATACCTGTTTTTATATATTTATCAGTCTTATAACACATAAGTAAAATGTTTTCTAACTTCTCTTGTGTAAAATTATCTTTCCTCTCACATATAAGTTTTATTCTATATGGATGAACCTTTAAAGTATAAGCTATTTTATCTTGTGCAACCCCATCTTTTTTAAGTAAAAGAACTTGTAGAAATAATCTAAACTGACTAGCTATTAAAGAAAGTAATTTAATCTCATCCTCTCCTAGGTATAATAAATCATCAAGTAATATAAATATATTATCATAATCTTTCATAACACATGCATCAACTAACTTAAATACATTATTAACAGGTACTTTACTACTTACCTCCATTACATCTTTAGATGTAATATGTTTATCATTATATTTATATAGTTTTAATTTCTCAATCTCACTAACTATAAGTGATGGACAAGCCTCATAATAAGAAGATAATTTATTTAATGCATCTCTATCTACTTTATAATTTTCTTGATTAAAAGAACTATCAGCAAATAAATATATTCCTTTATTATCTAACTTATTAAATATAATTGTCTTACTTTTCTTAAGAAGAGATTTGATTATAGTTTTTCTTTCATCTAGTTTAACTAAATTAACTATAATAAATAAATAAGTACTCTCATTTATATTATCTAACACCTTAAGAAGGATCTTTTCATTATCTTTATTATATAAAAAAGTATCAGCATCTTTTAAAACAATTCCTTTACTTTCCATAAACAAATCCATATATAAAAAGTCTTCCAAAAACAAATCTATATTAGATGATGAATCATAATATGATACATTAGTTAAAGATAATTCTTTAAGTTTATTAACTAAAAAATTTTCTATTTGAATATTCTCAGTTCCATATATTAAATATATCATAAATACTCCTATAAAACTTCTATATATCTAACATCTTTTGTTATAATAACTTTTTCACTTACCTCAAGAATACTATTTCCATATATCATAATTTTAGAATTAGTATCTATTTCCAAATGCTTTAATACATTAAATACATTACTACCTAATTTAACTAATAAAAGAATACTCTTTTTATTATAGTTAATAGTTATATACTTATTCTTAGGCATAATATTATATTTAAGTAAATTATATATCTCAAGTATATCATTTATATCCATTAATATATTTTCTTTTTTCTTACTTATATTAGTAAGTGCTTTATCACTTATATTAATAGTTTCTATATTATAATAAGTCCCAATATAATTATTAAGTTCCTCTAACAGATCTTTATTTTTAATTACTATAAAAACCTTATCTAATTTATATATACTCTTTAATGTATCAAGTGCTTCTAAAAACAAAGTACAATTATTTCTAATTAAGAAAGAATCACATAGATCACAATGAGAATAATTATATGTAGCATAAAGAATCTTCTTACTTGTAAAATTAATAGAAATACCATACATAGAAAGTATTTCACTTACTTCTTTTCTCTTAAATGATATATTATCATTAATAACACCAGTATGTTTATACTTATTTTCCTTAAAATTATTTTCAACTACTAAAGCTTTACTCATATTATTAGTAGCAAGTATTTCTGATGTACCTATAACTTTGCCAGAAACATATGAATAATATTTCTCATTTTTAAAATTACCAAATACTTCATAAGTTAATATATTTTTATTTTGATTAATTAATATATTAGTATTTTCTTTAATAGGAATATAAACAAAGTCCGGTGTTATATAAGTTTTTAAAATTTCTTCTTGTTTTTTCATGACTTTTCTCCTTTATCATTATATCTTAAATATTTTACTAATTCAATAGCAACATCCCTAGGTATTACTTTTGATATTTCCTCTACTGATGCTTGTCTTAAGTTTTTAACTGAAGAAAAAGCTTTAATAAGTTTCTTTCTTCTTTTTACTCCTATACCCGGAACATTATCTATTTCACTTTTTATAGCCGCAGTACTTCTTAAAGATTTATGATATTCAATAGTATATCTATGTACTTCATCACTCATTCTAGTTAGAAATAAAAAGAGTTCACTTGATTTATCAACATTTAATACTTGATTATTTTCTCCATCTATCAAATATGCTGCACAGTGTTTATCATCTTTAAATATACCACACAATCTAATAGAAAGTTTTAATTCATTTAATACAGCTTTAGCAGCATTAATTTGATTAATACCTCCATCTACTATTATTAACTCAGGTAACTCTTTTTTTTCTAATAATAGTTTATAATATCTTCTATAAATTACTTCCTTCATACAAAGTACATCATCATTTACCTCAGTACTTATTTTAAACTTCCTATATTCATTTTTAGCCTTTTCTCCATCAATAAATACTACCATACCACTAACTGTAAACGTACCAAATAAATTAGAATTATCAAAGACTTCTATTCTAGAAAGTTTATCCATATTAAGTAAATTTTTAAGTAAATTATTAGCCTTATAATTTTTATCACTATTTAATGCTATTAACTGTTTATTATTTTCATATGCTACCTCTGCATTCTTCTCACATAAATCATAAAGTCTCTTCTTTATTCCTCTTTGTACACTAATAACCTTACTATTTATCACCTTACTTATTATCTCACAGTCTACTATTAAAGGTACTATAACTTCCCTTGGTACTATATTTTTCTTTAGATAAAAAGAAGCAATATAATATTCAAGTTCATTTTTTAAATCACTAATAATAGGTTTAATCTTTGAATGATTACCTACTAATTTACCATTTCTTAAAAAGAAAATCTCTATAGAAATAAAACCATCTTTTTCATAACAAGCAAAAATATCTCGCGTTATACCATCATTTATTTCTACTTTTTGATTATTAAAAGAATTTTTTAAAAAATCATATTCTTCTTTTAAAGATAAAGCATCTTCATACTGCATATTACTAGAAAATAGTTCTAGTTTCTCTTTCATTTTATTAAGTAATATTTCAGTTTTACCACTTAGTATCTGTGATATTTCATCTACATATGGTTTTGATTCTGCATCTTTATTAATACAATAACCAAGACACTGATTTATATGATAATAAAGACACACCTTCTTAGGCATCCTATCACATTTTTTTAATGGATATAATCTATTAATAGAGTTTACTAAACGCCTTGCTGCATATACATTAGGAAAAGGCCCATATAATCTTCTACTTTTCTTAATGATATTTAACTCTCTTCTTACTATTATTCTAGGATACTTCTCATTTGTTATTTCAATATAAGGATAACTCTTATCATCCTTAAGAAGTATATTATATTTAGGATTATATTCTTTTATTAAATTAAGCTCTAATATAAAAGCTTCTACTTCACTAGATGTTACTATATATTCAAACCTACTTACTTCATGAACCATTATTTCTGTTTTACCTGTTACTTTACCAGTAAAATAACTTCTAAGTCTATTTTGTAAATTCTTAGCTTTACCAATATATATAATAATACCACTAGAATTAATCATCTTGTAACATCCACTTTTCTTAGGTACTAGCATTAATTCATTTTTAAACATAATAACCTCCTATATATATTTTAACATTTTTATGAGATAATATAAACTATGAAAACAAGTTATATAGAAATTAAAAAGTCAAAGTTTTATGGATATGCTTATAAAGTTACTTCTGTAACAGAAGTAAACATTATTTTAAATGAGTTAAAACTATCTAATAAGAAATCTTCTCATATTGTATATGCCTATAAAATAAATAGTAATATTAAGAAATATGAAGATAAAGAACCCTCAGGTACATCTGGAAGTCAGATACTTAATATAATAGAAAAGAAAAACTTAGATAACATATTAATAGTTGTAATAAGATATTTTGGCGGAACTCTTCTAGGAGTAGGAAACCTCGCTAAAGCATATAGAACCTGCTGTATTAATCTATTTTAAAAGCATATATAAACTAATATATATGCTTTTATTATTTTTAATTAATATCTATTCTTACTATATTTGGTATACTATATCTAGATAATCTATCTACTGCAAGCAAACCAACCTTTTCATTTTTAATAAACCCTTTATCATTAACCTGGAATATTAAAAATACCTCATCTGTTATTTGACTCTTATCATAAGTTACTTGAAGACCTCCAGTAGATTTAAATGTTATACTACTATATTCATTAAAGTTCTTAGTATTTAATACATCTTTAAATTTAATCCCAGTATACTTTCTTACTATTTTATTTTTACCATTAGATACTACAGCAATAAATCTAGTTACTGGAGTTTTCTCTAAATCTTTAGAAGTAATACTATCAAATTTATTTCCTAAAACAGAAATAGAAAACGCTGGCAATTTGTAATCATATTTTTCTGCTTTAATAACACCAACTTTTTTAGTTGCATTATTATATGAATTTACAAAGCTATCCTCCTTATTATTTTTTACTAATTTTATTGTTAAATAAGTTAATGCAGATGACAATATAGCTGTTACAATTATTATTAATATTTTATTAATTAATTCTTTTTTCATTTTTACCCTTTCTATATTTAAAAATTAAAATCAAAGTTAAAATCAAAGTTAAAATCAAAGTTAAAATCAAAGTTGAAATCTAAATCACCTAGAGAATCTAAGCCGGACAAATCAATATCACCAATACTATCTAACCCAGATAAATCTATATTTCCTATACCAGATAAATCCATATTTGCTAAATCATCAATGCTTGATAAATCCATATTTCCCAAATCATCTAAACCAGATAAATCTATATTTCCTATATTATCTAAACCAGATGAATCTATCATACCATTACTTTGATTATTTGACACATTATATAATAAATTTCCTTGATTATCCGTCCAAACTCCTGTAGCTGGATTAAAATTGCAATTTCCTTTACAATCAGGATTATTTTTTGATATTTCAACATTTTCTTGATGTAATTTATCTTTATCTTCTTTAGAGATATTAGGGTCTCCCCATTTTTCCGAATTTTTTTGCATTTGACAAGTAGAATCGCATGTATCAATTATCGGATAATCAAATCCTCCACCCGTTCCTGGATAAAATGGAATATCTATTATAGTATCTTTTTTTTGAAACTTAATATCAAACGAAGTACTTTCACTACATACATTTACTTCATTACAAGCTTTAACTAAAATAGTCTTATTATCAAAATTATCTTTATCAACACTCAAAGTAGCACTACTAGCTAAAGTATCAAGACTAATCCATTTATTATTATCTTTAAGAGTATAATAATAAGTTATATCACTTACTGTATTATTAGAATTACTTATATTTAATACTCCTATATCACCCTTAAAACTACCAGTCATATTTACTTGATTAGTTGCTGGTATTACAAGTGGTTTATTAGGAATATCTTTATCTATATTAATACCATTAATACATTTCATACTTCCTACTACATTATTTGATACAGCATACACACATACCTGCATATTTTTACCACTTGTATTTATATTAATCTTTTTATTTATCCTATCTATTTGAAGTAAAGATGAATTTTCTACTCCATTAAGTTTATAATTAATAGTAGGATTCTCTGAAGAAATAATATTACCTAATATAACCTCATAATCCATTACAGCATCTTTATACCAACCATTAACTTTTGTTCCAGAAATATTTAATTTAATACTTGGACTATCACACGTCTCTATTTTTGTAGTATCTATAAAATTCTTAGTTATATAGTCTCTTTCTACTTTAATTAAGGTATCATTAGTATAAATTTCATTTGTATCAGGATCAATTAAGTTCTTCTCATTAGATAAGTTTATATACTTTTTTTCTTTCAAAGATCCAACTGAGACACAATAAAATTCATTTTTAATAGTATTATTAGATACATCTATTTTACCACTCCAGTCATCATCTTTTACAAAATCCATAGCATAATATGTAGCTGCTTTATGAAGAAATTGTACTGATACTTTTTCATTTTTGTTTTCACTTTTTCTAATTATTTTCATTACGCCAACAGAAGTTATTGCTATAATTACACCTAAAATAGCTATAACACCTAATAATTCAAAAAATGTAAATCCTTTTTTTGTTTTCACTTTTTCCCTTCCTTTTCTAAAATAATTATATTTGTAGTTTATTAAAAGCCAGAACCACCTCCTCCGCCTCCAAAAGATGAGCCTCCTGAAAATCCACCTCCAGAGCCTCCACCAGATGATGAACTTGATGATGAAATTTCAGCAGCTGAAATAGCACTATTAACAGATGATGTAACTGATGCATTTAAATCAGGTGCAAATGATGAGTACATCATATAATCAAATAGCATATCTTGTGATGAATAGTTAGGATTAATCTCTTCTATTTTAATTTTCATTGTCTTTTGAACTTTAGAAGCAAGTCCAAATATTGTAGCATATACTAAATATCTCTCCCAAAGTTTTATTTCAGGTAATTCTTTTTCATCAAATCTACCAAAATCATTCAAAAAGTTTTTAAACGCATTCCATTTATTATAATCTTCATTTCCCTTAGGACTTCTTTTTGATACACTAAGTACATAAATTATAAATAAGAAACTAGAAACTGCAATTATAACAAATAATAATATACTTATACCAAAATAAAAAACTAAAAATGATGCAATAGCTCCAAATACACCATAAAGTAAATATGTTGTTTTATTATTATTTTCAAAAAAATTTAAATTAACTGCTTCTTTCTCTACATTATTTTGCCATGATATAAAACCTTCATATAATACATTTTTACCCGCAGAAGATGTCTTTTTACCACTTTTCTTAATTTCAGAAATCATTACTTTATTATTTGATCCTATCTTAGTAAACAATAAATCAATAAGTATAGATTCACTTTCATTTACATTATCAGTATTTAACAAAGTAAAAGTATAATCCTTCTTAGTAGCACTTTCTACCTCTATATTTTTCTTATATATTAAATTTAATATAGATGCAGAAAATGCATTAGTAGAAATTTTTTTCTTCATTAAATAATCAATAATCTCTACATTATAATCATCTATAAATTCTCTATTATATTTTTGTTTAAAAGAACTCTTATATTCTTTATCATATTTTTTATATACTACTACAAAAAAGAATATAAGTCCTACTATATAAATCACAGATAAGCCGCCTACTCCATACACAACTAATTTATTAAGCATTCTTTCCTTATTAGCACTATCAGCCTTTTCATTTTCTATTTCAAGTATTAATGGTAAGGCCTCCATATGTGATTTCTTTGATTCATTAATATTTATAGGAAATAACGTTTTATCATAAGCTAACCTTAAATCAGTAGTAGTAGAGCGTAAATTATTTACTTTTAAAACAGCCCCTTTACCTCCCTCAATAATAAAAGATTCACCATTAAGTGGACCATGAGCCCATACCTTTAAATTCTTATCAGCAGATGGAAGAAAAACATATATAGCTACTTCTTCTATCTCATCCTTATAATTTTTACCTATAAAAGGATAATAAAATTCAGCAACATCATCATGCTCAACTACTAAATTAGTAATTACATAATCAATATAAAAAAGAGCATATCCATTACTTGTCTCATTATACATTTTAATATTAACGCTATCATTATTCTGTTGTACATTATATGTTTGATTACCTGGTCCTTCAAACATAGTTATATTCTTTTTTATAAATTCATCTGTAAAGTCTTTTACACCATTTATTTTAGTATGACCAATACCAACAGATATTTTATCTATACTAGTTCCATTATAAATATCACTTGAATATAAACTATTCTTAGTTTTATCAAATTTCATAACACTATTATCTTTAAAATAAATATCTCTTATATATCCATTAAGACTACCCTCTACTTCTATAAGCTCTTTAACATGAAGAGCTCCAGCAATCTCTATCTCAGAGTTAATATAAAGCTTATTTACTTTATAATCAGGTGTTACTTCAGCATTTACTATAAAAAATGGTATAAATATTAAAAGTAATACAAAATATTTTAAAGTCTTTCTCATTTTCTCTCCTTTATAAAAAGCTTACCCTAAGGTAAGCTTTTAATTATTTAAAACTTTACTTTAGGAGCTTCTTTTTCAGTTTCTTTAACTTCAAAGAATGGTTCTTTAGTAAATTTAAACATACTAGCTATAACATTAGATGGAAACATTTCTATTTTGTTATTTAAACTAAGAACGTTATCATTATAAAATTGCCTAGCAAAAGCAATTTTATCTTCTGTATCAGAAAGTGTTTCTTGTAAACTAATAAATCCAGCATTAGCCTTTAAATCAGGATAACTTTCAGCTACAGCCATTAAACGACTGAGTGCACCAGATAACTCACCACTAGCTTCCATTTCCTCTTTTGATGTACTAGCATTACTAAATTTATTTCTTGCTTCGATAACATTTTCTAAAGTTTCTTTCTCATGTTTAGCATAACCTTTAACAGTTTCTATAAGGTTAGGAATAAGATCAAATCTTCTTTTAAGTTGAACATCAATTTGAGACCATTGATCTTTAACCTTATTTCTTAAACTAACTAAAGAATTATAACTAAATACAACAAATATTACTAAAAGAAATGTTATACCTAAAATAATATACAATACTACCATATTTCCTCCTCTATAATTTATTATACTATTTATTTCTTAAAATTGCACCATATTTCTTTATTATTATGTCAATAATATTATTAAATTCTTTTTGTACTTCATCATCTCTTAAAGTTCTTATTAAACTACTAAATGTTAAAGAAAGAGCAATAGAAATTTTATCTTCCTCTATATTTGATCCAGTATATATATCAAATGGTGTAACACACTTAACTAAAGAAGATGTTTTCTTTATAGTAGTTAAAATATCATTATAAGAAATATCTTTATTAATTATAAATGCTACATCTTTTATAATTGTTGGATACAAAGAAGGCTCTATAAAAGATATTTTCTTAGTATTAAATTCAAACAGTTTACTAAGAGATATCTCAAGAACAAATACATCATCTTTAGTTACAGATGGTAATACCTTACCTGCATACCCAATAGAAATATTATCTATTAATATATTAGCACTTACTAAAGGATTAATTTCCTTAAGAGGTTTATCTATTTTAATAAATTTAACTCTATCATTAAGACCTAAATACCTAAATATGTTTTCAATTATACCTTTAAGTACATAAAAGTCACTCTTTATTGTTGTCTTTTTAAATTCATCTCCAGTATATTTACCACTAATAAGAATTCCTAGTAAGGTTTCTTCATTATATAATAAATCATATACATTAGATATTTCATATATATTAATATCTTTAATATTCCTAGCTTTATTATACTCATATACATTATATAATGATGAAACTAAGGAAGTTCTTATAGTATTTTTATCATTACTCATAGGTTTTAAAACCTTAAGACATTCTTTATTATTAAATGTTTTACTCATAGAACTACTTATTAATGAATATGTTTTTACCTCACTTAATAAAAGATTTCTTAATCTTTTAGATATATCTTTTCTTAGTTGAGTCTTAGGTAAATACATACCTTTAGTAATAGGAAGAACTGGTAATTTACCCACTATCTTATCATAACCATATAGTCTTCCTATTTCTTCTACTAAATCTTCCTTTATAGTAATATCCATTCTTCTTCTAGGAACAGTTACTGTATATATATCATCTTTAAACTCAAAACTAAAACCTAGTTTATTAAATATTTCATCTATAATACTCTTATCTATATTAATACCTAACATCTTATTAATTTTATCAATACTTATCTCTAACTTATTAACTCTTTTATTAGTTTCATCATGAATCAGCGTATCCTTTAGTGGCATACCAGATGCATATTTTTCTAGTAAGTAAACCGCTCTATTAATAGCTTCATAAGTATATTCATAATTCAAATCTTTTTCTAAACGTATACTTGCTTCACTTCTTAAACTATGTTTAATAGAAGTCTTTCTAACACTTAAAGTATTAAATAAAGCACTTTCTATTACTATCTTACTAGTATTTTTATCTATCATAGTATTAAGTCCACCCATAACACCTGCTAAAGCAACACTTTCTTTACCATTAGTTATAACTATATCATCTTTAGTTAAATCTCTTGTTACATTATCTAATGTAACTAATTTCTCTTTATCTAGTGCATTTCTAACAAGTATTTCATTACCTAACTTATCTTTATCAAAAAAATGTAGTGGTTGTCCATACTCAAGCATTACATAATTAGATATATCTACTACATTATTAATACTTCTTATACCACAAGACTCTAATCTATTTTTAATAAATAATGGTGAATCTTTAATAACTATATTATCTACTTCTTTTAATAAATAAAGAAAGCAATCTTTAGTTTCAACTTTTAATGATAAATTATCTTTTATACTTTTATTATCTTCTTTAAAATTAGAAGTAGGTAATAAAACCTTCTTCCCTGTAACACTTGCCACTTCATATGCAAAACCTATATGATTAGTACAATCACCTCTATTAGGATTTAAATCCAAAGTTAAAATAATATCATCAAGCATTAAATACTTAATAACATCCTCTCCTACTATAGCATCTTTATCAAGTACACATATTCCCTTACTATATGTTTCATCATTTTTTTCTTCTAACCCAAGTTCATATAAAGCACATATCATTCCATAAGATTGAATACCTCTTATAGTACTTTGTTTAATAATAAAGTTTCCTGGTAATACACATCCTGGAAGAGCTACAATAACTTTTATCCCTTCTTTTACATTTGATGCTCCACATACTATCTGTACTGTATCACTAAGAATATCTACCATACATACATTAAGATGATCAGAGTCCTCATGAGGCTTTACACTAAGTATTTTACCTACTACTAAGTTATCTATATTTTTATTTATAGTACTCTCTACATTTATACCAGCAAAAGTTATTTTAGATGATAACTCTTCTATATTATCATTATCAAGTTCTATATAATCATTTAACCACTTTAAACTTACTTGCATACTTTAATTTTCCCTTCTACTAAATATCTCTTTACTTCTTAAATCATTTGTATAAAATGTTCTTATATTATTAATTCCATACTTAATCATAGAAATTCTTTCTATACCAAAACCAAAAGCAAATCCAGTAAATAAATCTGAATCATACCCACAATTATTTAGTACATTAGGATGTACTAACCCTGCTCCTCCTATAGTAATCCAACCAGTATTTTTACATACATTACAACCCTTTGAATTACAATTAAAACATGATATATCAAACTCAATAGAAGGATCTGTAAACGGATAATAACTTGGTCTAAAACGAGTAGATACATTATTTCCAAATAAATGATGAACCATTAACTCTAAAGTCCCTTTTAAGTCAGCTAAAGAAATATCTTTATCAACAAGAAGACCTTCAATTTGCATAAATTGATGAGAATGAGAAGCATCATCATAATCTCTTCTATATGTTTTACCAGGACAAATAATCCTAATACTTGTTTTTTCTTTATTATCTAACATAGTTCTTATTTGTACTGGAGAAGTTTGACTACGAAGTAATATCTCTTCTCCCTCTATATAGAAAGTATCCTGTTCATCCCTTGCTGGATGTCCAATAGGTAAATTAAGTAACTCAAAATTATATAAATCTTTTTCTACTTCTGGTCCCTCTACTACAGTATATCCCATAGAAATAAATAAACTCTCTAAGTCCTCTATTACCTTCTCAAGTATATGTGGAGTTCCCTCATTAATAGAAAGACCAGGTAAAGTAATATCCTCTTTATCTTTTTGTAATTCCTTAACTAAATTTTCATTATAAATTTCCTCTGCTTTACTTTTTATAATTTCATCAAATTTATTTCTAAATTCATTTACTAAAACTCCTGCTTCTTTCTTTTCATCAGATGTTAAGTTATACATATTTTTCATAATATCTGCAAAAGTACTCTTTTTACCTAAATAAAATGATTTAATATTATTAATATCATTTGTATTTACACATTCACTTATTTTAACAATAGCTTCCTTAATTAAATTATCCAATTTTTCTTTCATTTTATCTCCTTCTAACAAATAAAAACTTTATAAATAAGGACGAGTTATTCCCGCGGTACCACCTCTTTTCATAAAGTATTATGCTTCTTTAATAGTTATCGCCTAATTTACGCTTTTATTTATTAAAAGATGAACCTTCCTTAAAAACATTATATTAATTTCCATCAACCATTAACTTTCTATAATAATATTCTTAGTACTACTTCTTTCATAAAAGATTTTATATTTAAATTATAACTTATTATTTATATAATATCAAGAAATGTTTTACATAGTATGTGTTACACGTATTTCTTCATTAAAATTATGCTCATAGGCTTTAATATAAAAATTTAAGAACTCAAGATTTAATGCTAAAGCTGAAACACTTTTATCAATTAAATCAGTTGTCTTACCTATAGGAGCTAAGTATCTAGCATCAATCATCTTCCTCTGTATATCTTTATTATCTCTTATAAAGTTAAACTCTTCTACAATTCTAACTTCTCTTCCGGGTTCATCCTTCAAAGAATTTTCATAGTTAATTCTATTCTCTATTTCTTTAGCTTGTTCTATCGACATAGATGCTGGATTAAGAAAAATAGTATATACTTTATTTTCTCCAAAATTACTTTGAGTTCTTGTACTTCCCTGTATAGCAAATGAATCTAAACTCTCTGTCTTATCAACATATGTTTTATCTAAACCAAGAGGATGAGAAACATAAGTATTACCCATTTTACCCCTTATATCCTTAGAGCCACTCTGATATGCATCCTTTAATAAATCTCTAGGTATTAATGAATCATCAAACAACTTATTACCAAATTTTAATAAGTCTGCAGTAGTAGTAAATATACCAGCATGTCCACTAAATCCTCCAAGAGCTACAGACTTAGGATCATTTACTTCACCAAACTCCGCATTCGCACTTCCTGTTGTAAATATCTTTTTAGGTTCAGGTACTATTAAATACGTTTCTTTTAAATCTGCTGGATCTAAAACATAATCCTGAAGTAATTCCTGAAAGCTTCTCTTTGTTACTTTTTCTACTACTTCTTTCATAATCATCATACCAATATCATTATAATTATATTTACCAGTCTCTACTACTTGTGTAGTATGTAAACAATTTTGTGCTTCATCAATAGTTTTAAAATCAGAAATTCTACCATTAGTTTTAAAAGTAGTCTCAAATGAAGTTATATCACCCACCGTTAAGTCACCTAAATTAATAAACGAATCATCTAAATCTCTTACCTTAGTATTAAAATTAAATACATTCTCACTAATTAAATTATATATAATTATCTGTGTATAAAACTTAGTCATAGAAGCAATATCAAAAAGAGCATTATCATCCATTTTAATACGATTACTTCCACCAAGATCTCCACCCATTAATCTAACATCTATATTTCCAGTAGAAACACCAATAGAATAACCAGGATATTTATATTCTTCTTTTATAGTTTCAAGTAATGCAACATCCTTAGCAATTAAAATACTTATCATCTCTTGTGGTGTCTTATCCTTATTTTCAGATATGATTTTTTGCATATCATGAACACAATTAATAAGTTCCTCCCTAGATGCATAAGTTTTTCTTTTAATAACCTGATCAATAAATTTCGCTGTTATAATATCTAAATTCATTTATTTCTCTTCTTTCTTATATAGTAGTTAAT
>JAVVTI010000010.1:0-4843 GCA_036653735.1 Bacilli bacterium
ATTTTTTACTCAATAAATATGTAAATATCTTAAGTGCTAATTTTAATGAATCATGCCTAATATAATTATCCTCTATTAGTAAAAGATTAGTAGCTATTAAATTAATATCTTTTAAATTCTCCATATCAATTAATACTTGATCTTTTTGTTCTAGAGTTTTATATTTATCTAAATAATTTTTATTAATATTTTTATTATTAACTATTACTGTATTAATTTTCTTTTTATCTAAATATTTATTTAATAAGTTAATATGATCACTTACTTTATAGTTATCAGTTTCTCCTGGCTGTGTCATCATATTACAAACATACATAATACTTGCCTTACTCTTATCTATCTCCTCTACTATCTCTTTACATAATAAATTAGGTATAATACTTGTAAACAAACTACCCATACTTAATATTATTAAGTCAGCATTCTTAATAGCATCTAATGCTTTAGGAGTAACAATAGGTTTCTCTTTATAGTATACCTCTTCTATACTATGCCCATACTGAGTAATATAATGCTCCCCTTCTACTATTTCTCCATCAGTCATCTTAGCTACTAATGTTACTTTATCTTCCGTAAGTGGTAATATTTTACCTTTTAAATTAAGAACCTTACCAATAGATTCAATACCATCAGACATATTACCACATATATTAGATAAACCCGTTAGTAATAAATTACCTATAGGATGCCCATTTAAATCACTAGTAGTATCAAATCTATAGTCAAGTAATTTCTCTACAAGTGGTTCTGTTTCACTTAGTGATATTAAAACTTTTCTTATATCACCAACTGCTGGTATATCAAACTCTTTTCTAAGCCTTCCAGTACTACTACCATCATCACATACAGATACAATTGCAGTAATATCTACTGGAAAGTTCTTAAGACCTTTTAAAAGTGTACTCATTCCAGTACCACCACCTAAAACCACAACTCTTTTATTCATATTTATTTCCCTTCATAATATGCATAATATTCATCAAAACTTATATTTTCTTCATGTATTTTTAGTGCTACATCTTTACCTACATATCTTAAATGACATGGTTCATGTTTAAAACCAGTAAACTTTTCTTTATCCTTAGGATATCTTAATATAAATCCATATTTATATGAATTATTAAGTAACCACTGTTGTTCCTTAGTTTTATCAAACTCTTTATTATAAGCCCCTACTTCTATAACATAACCTGTTTGATGTTCAGAAAACCCTGGTCTTGCCGCTAAACTATCAGCCTTTCTCTCCCCATAATCACTTTTCATTTGGTTATAAATCTTCTCTTGATCCTTACCACTCCTGTATCCAGAAAAAGCAATTAATGTAAAGTTATTCTCTTTAGCTGCATCCATCATCTCTTTAAACATAGGATATATGCTATTACTAATATATACTCCATCATAAGCATATGATGCATCTACTTTAACAATATTTTCTGGTACATAATCAACTGGTAAATAGTTATATCTATTAACAAGTACACTAAAACCCTTAGTAATATCAGAAGTCTTAGTAGATTCATAATAATCATCATATATTTGAGTATTAACATATGAAATAAGAAATGATGGAGTCTTATTCTTAGCATAATACTTTAAATATAAATCTATATTATTAAACTTAAAATACTTTTCTTTAAATATTATAGGAAGCACTTCATTATACTTATTATTAAGTATATAATCTTTTTTAGCCTTATCTTCAAACTTAATAATTTCATTTATTTCTTTTTCATTATAACCTTTTTTCTCAAGCTTATATTCTATACTATTTATCTTTATTAATTTAAACGTAATAATTAATACAAAAACCATTATAAATAAGAAAACTCCAATAAATAGAAATAATTTGTTTTTATTAAATTTTCCTTTTTGCATATTCTTATCGCCTTCTTTATATCATTATAATACAAATGCTTTATTTAATAAAGAAATAGTTATATAATATTTTTATGTAAGGAGATATATATATGGAAAAAATATTATACGGAGATATTATTAAAGAAGAAAAAAGTGAAATACTACGTAAAGAAATAGATAAAATTAATAAGAAACTTAAACTAGTTGTAATTAGAGTTGAAGGAAATGATGCTAGTAAAGTATATGTAAATACAAAAAGAAAAGCTTGTGAAACTTTAGGTATTTTATTTGAAGAAATTGTCTATAATAATAATGTTCATCAAGAAGAAATTATTGATAAAATTAAACATTTAAATAGTGATAATAGTGTTACATCTGTTTTAGTTCAACTTCCACTACCAAACCAACTTGACACATATAGTATTATAAATACTATAGATTATAAGAAAGATGTAGATGGACTTACTTATACTAATATAGGACTTCAATATTTCAATAAAGGAATAACACCCTGTACTGCTAAAGGAATAATTTCTATGCTGAATTATTATGATATAGATTTAGAAAGTAAAAAAGTTCTTATAATTAATAGAAGTAACTTAGTTGGTAAACCTTTAATACCACTACTACTTAATAAGAATGCAACTATTACAGTAGCTCACTCTAAAACTACAAATTTAAAAGAACTAACATTATCTAGTGATATTATTATTACAGCAGTTGGAAAACCTAACTTTATAACAAAAGACATGGTAACTCCATCATCTATTATTATAGATGTTGCTATGAATAGAGTTAATGATAAACTAACAGGAGATGCTTCATTTGATGAATTAAAAGACTATATTACTTCTATAAGCCCAGTACCAAAAGGAGTTGGTCCTATGACAGTAATAAGTATAATTGAGAATATAATAGACTGTTATAAATTACAAAATAATTTAGCACTTACTATTGACAAGTGCTAAAATAGTGATATAATTATTAATGAAAGGAGGGAAATGCATGAATTTATTACCAAAAAGATTTTACTTAGATGATATGTTTGATAATTTCTTAACTAAGGATGAAAGCAATATGAAGTGTGATATCTATGAAAAAAATGGTTTGTACCACATAGAGATGGATATCCCTGGTTTCGATAAAAATGACATTAACATTGAATGTAAAAATGGATATTTAAAAATTAATGCTTCTAAAAAAACTGAGAAGAAAGAAGAAGATAAAAACTATATTAGAAAAGAAAGAATTTGTGGATCTTACTCTAGAGAATTCTATGTAGGAAAAATAGATGAAGAAAAAATAGATGCTTCTTTCAAAGATGGAATTCTTAATATTATTGTTCCTAAAGAAGAAGAACAAAATAATAAAAGAATTGAAATTAAATAACACAGTAAAATGATGCAATCCCATTTATAAAACATCAACAAAAAAAGCATTAAATGAAAAAGATGATTTTAATTAATCATCTTTTTCATTTAATACTTTTTCAATCTCATTAATTAGTTCTTCTTTATTAGGAATATAATAAGTATAAGTTGATGCAAATAGCCTATTAGACAGTCCACCTAAAGCATATTCCATAGTTACTTCTTTTTTTCCTTTACAAAGAATAATACCTATAGTTTCATTGTCATAATCATCTCTTATTTCTTTATTATAATAATTAATATACATATTCATTTGACCCGCATATTCAGGTTTCATATCTGTCATTTTTAAATCAATTATTACATAAGACCTTAATATTTTATTATAAAAAACTAAATCAACATAGTAATGGGTATTATTATCAAGTGTAATTCTAACTTGATTCCCAACATACATAAAACCTTTACCTAATTCCATTAAAAATGATGATAAGTGATTAATTAAACTCTTTTCTAAATCACTTTCTAACAAATCTTTTTCTTCTTTAATACCTAAAAATTCAAATACATAAGGTTCTTTTAATATATCAGTAGGATTACTAATTGTATGTCCTTTTTTTGATAACTCATATATTTTTTTCTTGTTTGTATTTCCTTCAGATAATAGTAATCTTTGAAATAATGAAGAATCTATTTGTCTTTTTAGTTCCCTTTTAGACCATTTTGAATTAATACATTCTTTTTCATAAAATTTTCTTTCATCCTCATCATCTATATAGATTAAGTAGCAATAATGACTCCAACTTAAATTGCTGGCCAGTGGCTGGCAATTCTGGTATTTATTATAAAATAATCTCATATTTTGAAGATTAGATCTACTGAATCCTGTACCATACTTGGTAGTTAATTTTTTAGATAACTTTAACAATATTTCTTTACCATATTCAGCATATATATTTCCTTTTTGCTCTTTTTCTATTATTATTTTTCCTATAGTAAAGTAGGTATTTACTAGAGTATCATTAATTTGATAAATCATTTTTGTTTTGTTTTTTATAATAATTTGTTCAATTTCATTAAATAATTCATTTATCAACATCTCATTTTTATCTACTTTTTCTAATGTATTTGTTTGCATATTTAGCATCTCCTTTCTTAATTAGGCAAATCGTATCTGGCTAATCTACAAATAAACAATAATAATATTTTATCATAGAATTGCCAGCCAGTGGCTGGCAATTCTATAATTTAAAATCATTTCTATTCTTTTCTATAGTAGAAGATTTTTAAATATTATCAAGAGTTTCTTTATCTATTGCTCCATGTTCATATAAATCAATAGAAAATTCTTGATATTTTTCTTTATCATGCCATCTAGATAATCTATTTTTAATAAAGTTAATAATTTTTAAAAATTTATTCTTCCATTTGTTAGGTTTACATTTTAAACTCAAGTTATCATCTTTTAAAATTTTAAAGTTCATTATCAACATTTTTTAGAACAATTGATAGTATTTAAATAGATTTATATTCTTTTAAATCAAAAACTCAATCAATATATGGTTTTTTAATTCTATCTAATTTATCATTTTATTTTTATATTTCTTTTAATAATT
>JAVVTI010000010.1:4943-18906 GCA_036653735.1 Bacilli bacterium
TAATTTTATATAATTGGAGCAAGCAACCGGAATCGAACCGGCATCCTAACCTTGGCAAGGTTATATTCTAACCATTAAACTATGCCTGCGCATTAATATATTAACAAAAATTTACTATTTTTGCAATATATTTAGTTTAATTTCTTTAATAAAATCGTAATATATGTCAGTTTTATCTTTTCTCATCTTATATTTAAGAATTAAAAGAACACTTATAATACTATGTATACTAAACCTCTTAATAGAGTATTTATCACATAGTTTTTCTATTAAATCTAATACATCCTCTTTATAATTAGTTAAATTCATAACTTCATTAGTTGGAAAATACTTATTAATTATCTTCTTATTTAATATACTACTGTAGTATAAAGTACTTCTCTTTCTAAAATAATATTTATTTCCATCTAAGTTATCTAATACTTTTAAAGTATCATAAAAACCTAAAATAAAATTATATTTATTTTTTTCTTTAGAAAAAAATATCAATGGGCCTAAGTTTTCATTAGACTTAATTTCTATTATATTACTCTGCCCTACTTTATACTTTTTAAGTTTACTTGTATGTGCTCTTACTATATAAATATTATCATATCCTTTATTTAATAATAAATTATATGGACATTGATTGTATATTCCTCCATCAAAGTAATACTTATTATCAATTATTTTTTCAAACTTAAATAAAGGGAAATATGCACTTGCTATAATATAATCAAACAGCTTACCCTTTGGTATATCTTTTTTAAATATCTCAACTGGTTTCTTATCAGTTATATTAAATGTTACTAATCCATAATCACAAGAGCTTTTTCTTAAGGATGTTTCATTTATATATTTTTTTAAATAAGTTTTTAAAGTAGATGTATCAATACCATGATTTTTCATAATCTTTTTAAGTTCTATAATACTATATCTTATATTTTTTAATGATTTTTCATTATTAAAGAACTTAACCGAATCATTACTTACTCCTAGAAGTTCTTCACTTGTAACATTATTCCATAGTTTATAAAGATCTTTATAATTATTGGATGCTACAAAAGCTGCATTAATAGAACCTATAGAAGTACCTAAAGCACATGAAAACTTAATATGCTTTTTTCTTAAAGCTTTTATAGCTCCAGCTTGATAACTTCCTCTAGCTCCACCACCTTCTAATACTATTCCATTCATACACTACCTTCTTTCTTTTAATATTATATCAAAAAAACTAGCATTTTTATATAGTTTTTGGTATAATATTAATAAGTGGAGCCGTAGCCAAGCGGTAAGGCATAGGTCTGCAACACCTTGATCGCCGGTTCAAATCCGGCCGGCTCCTCCATAAATAAGAAAAAAAGTACATTTATTGTACTTTTTTATTAACTATTTTTAAGTTATTATTTCTTATAGTAAACATAAGATTATAATCATCTATATTCTTAGGTACTATGCAATATATATTATTATTAACTAAATCATTTAATACTTTTAATTTATACTTTTTATTTTGATATGTAATAAAACCATAATCATTAATTAATTTATAAAAATAATTATTATTAAGATTATCATGTTTAATATTAATTCTTAATACATTATAGTTATCAATTTCATTTATACCAGGTTTTATTACTATTTTATTTATAATTTCTTTATTATTAATAATACTTTTAAATGATTCTTCATATGAAGAATTAACATCATAACTATTTATAGCAAAAGTCTTATTATCTAGTATAATATCCTTACCAAACTCTACATCTTTTATACTAATCTTATCAGCATATTTAAGAAGTAATTTATTCTTATAGTACTTAATTTTAGATTCATCATTATTTGTAGTAGTATATGAATATAGTAATAATGCATCTGTAGTAGGACTCTTTAGATCAAGTTCAAAAGCTATAATATATTCATATTTATTAAATGGCTGCAGCACTTGATTAATATATAATGACCCAATATCCTTAAATAAATCTTTATTTTTAATAGATAAATAATTCTTATCACCTATTTTTAATATAAAGTTTTCTATTCTTAAACTTGTTTTACTATTACTCATATTCTCAGCATCAAATGTAACCACAATATATTTTTTATTCTTATTAATAATCTGTCCCTTATAATCAAGAGTAGTAATATAACTATTTTTAATATTATATCTTACATTACTAGTAACATATGATGAAGCATATGAACCATTTACATCTGTTTTCTTATAGTTATAATATATACCACCACAAATAGCTAGCACACATACTACACTAATAAGTATAAACATTCTTTTATTCTCTATAAAATAATACTTAAATTCCTTAAGATACTTCCTAGCATATCTTAAATACTTATAATTATCATCCTTTATAACAAGTTCTATTTCTTCATTATCTTTTTGTGATATTTTAAGATCTTCTAAATCTTTTTCAAAGTTAAAACTTTTAATATTAAAACCTATAGCCCTTATAATAGAAAATATAATTAATGCATATTCTAATAATACAGCTATAACCCACATATCTCTTAAGCCTCTTATTGTTTTAACACTTAATGAAATATTTATAAGTTTTCCTAATATACCAGATGTATAAAATAAAAGAATTATTAGTAGAAATGAAAACATTATTATAAAACTATAGTACATCCTTTTCTTATTCTTTTGTCTCATAACAATATATAGTACTAAGGATATAACAATTGTTACTATAATACTTATTATAAATAATGTACCTAAAAAATGACTCTTAAGATTATCATAGAATGTAAAGTAACCATTTTTAGCATATGAATTAAAAAACATAAGTATATTAGTACTTTTATATATCATATATCCCATGAATACAGATAATATAATATGTATTACCTTAAAATATCTTATTAAAAATGCATATGGTCTTCTTACTATCATATTAATCTACCTTTACTTTCAAATAAATTATATCACATCTTTTATTATTTTTCTTTAAAAAATATCATTTGTCCTGATAATAAGTAAAGTGTCTTATTCTGACTTACTAATTCATTTTCTGTTTTACCAAATATTTTACTTACTTCTTTTAGTGTATCATCATCCTTAGTTATATAGTATTGTACTCCTTTAACAGGTAACATAATAGTTTGATTAGGATATATATAAGTATTTTCTTCAAAGCCATTTAACTCATTAATTAGTTTATAATTTAAATTAAATTTCTTAGCAATATCATAAAGAGTATCTCCTTGTTTAATAACATAATAGTCATAATAAGGAGTCTTTAATAATGGACTGTCTAACATATAAATCACCTAATCTATAATATGAATAAACAATACATATGTTATTTATTATATATAAATATATTATTTTTATTATTAAAATTAAACTCATAATAACTAAGTAAATGTTTTAATCCATTAGTAGGATTAAATTCATAAAGAGTCTCTTTATCTATAAAATATACTTTACTTTTATATTCCTTAATTATTTTAATATCATTCTTATTATACATAATAGTCTTTATACTAGGATTATCTTTATAATTAAAATATAAACTATCATACTTAGTAAATTCATAATTACTTAATAATAAATTTTCATACTTAATTTTATCTACTTTATAATCATTTAGTCTTGCTTTTACTTCCTTATTATTATATATCTTTATATATCCTTTATCCTCACTACCTACTAGAGTTATTTCCTTCTTAATAGTATTTATTCTATAAAGATTATTATACTTATTATCAAAAAGATATACATTATTTTTATAACTTCCAGCATAATAAGCATCATAGCTTATAATAAACTTAGTTTCTATTTGATGAACTTTTTGATCTATCATATTAAATATATACATATTACTAAATTCATACTTCTCATCATAAGAAGGCATAATAATATTATTTTTTAGTTGATAAGAAAGCTTATTATCATATACATCATTATTAAATACCTTAGTAAATTTAATAGTCTTATCATTCATAGTATAAAAACCATTATAAGTAAATAAGGATATATATGTTTTATTACTTAAACTATTATAGTAATGTAATTTTTCATTACTTGGAGTCTCTTCTTTATATGAAATACTTAAAGAATCAACATATTTATTTATTTCTTTATCTTTTATTAAATAATAACTTATTAACTTATTAGAATCATAACATATTGGATAAGTCTTTGTATTCTTTATTATAGGATGCACACAGTAGTAAGAATTATTATTAATTACTTTAATATCTTTAATTAATTTCTTACTTATCTTTTTATTACAGTATACCTCAAAGTTATATAGTTTATCTTTTTTAATCTCAAAATAATATCTTTTATTATTATATGTTTCTTTAATAGTAAAGTCATTTATATTATATTTTATTTCATACTTATAAGTAAAATAATTATATAGATATACTATAAAACAAAGAGATAAACTAAATATTATAATTTTTTTCATATCTTACTCCTTATATAAAAAATGTTAAAATTATTTAACATTTTTAGTAGTATACTTCTGTTTCTCACTTATCATAAATTGTGTTATCTTTGTTTCTATTTCATCAAGAGCCTTAGATGAAATATTAGAAAGTTCTACTACTTCCTTAACTGTATCTATTATTATATTACCCCATATTAGACCGTTTTTTACTTCTAAATCATTATATAAGTCTGGTGTAATAGAAGTAAAGAAATAACCCCATAATACTCTTTTTTGAGCTAATAATAATCTCTTATTAGTAAGTACTATTACACTAGTAAAGAATATATCAAAAGCACTACTATTCTTCTGAGCTGCAAAAGCATATACTACCTTTTCATCAGGATTAATATGTTTCTCTATTACCTTAGAGTGTGCTTTAATTCTCCAACAAATAGTTAAAGGATATTTACTTTTAAACTCTCTAACCTTACTATAAACACTATTCATATATACCTACTTAATCACATTACTTTTAACAAGAAATTCTCTAAACCCATTAGCATCTTTAGTTCTACCACTTAAATGAGCTACAACCTGTCCATTCTTAGTAATAAAAGTATAAGGGTTTCCATTATATTCTTTTAGTTCATAAGATTTTTCTATAATATTATAATCTTTAGAGTTAGAAATAGTATCCATTTCAAACCAATAAAGCTTAAAATCACTACTCTTCTTTACTTCCTCTATCATAGGTTTATATGCTATACAATGAGGACAAGATGTTTGAGCTAAAACAGTTACAACATATACATCACTCTTAGTGTCTGTTAACCACTCTTTTACATTAGTAGATGATTCCACTCTCTTACCACCACTACCAAAAACAAATATAAATCCTAAAAAGACAACTAATAATACTCCTATAACTATGTAAGAAATATTTTTCTTAACAAATTTTTTAAATTTTTTCATACTTTATACCCACTTCCTACATATCATTTTAAAGCATAATGCTTATAAAAGCAAGAAAAAAGATTAAATCAATAATCTTTTTTATATGTATTACATATTAACAGTTCTTTTATTTCCTGTGTATGTCCAACCATTAAGTGTTTCTTTAGTACTCCAAGTATATGAATATTTAAATCCTTGTACTTTTTCCACATATGCATTAATTTTATCTGTATATGATTTTACACATACACCATTATTTAAATTATAATCTGCATCACACTTATACTCAGTAATAGTTTTAAAATAATCACACTTACTTCCATTAATAACTCCATCAGACTTATTACAATAGTAGTAATAACCACCAGATGTATAAGTATAACATCTTAATGAAGTATTAATACCTTCTTCAAAGTAATTAGCTGGACAATAATATTTAACACCATATGTATAAACCATATTAGCATAATCATATTTATAACAAGTACCATTAGTATCTTTATTATATCCACTAGGACAAACACTACCAGTAACTACAGCAGTTGCTGGAACATATCTAGCACAAGTTCCATTTTCTTTATAATAATTAGCAGGACAACTATAAGGATATATAGTTATATAATTAAAACATCCTGGTGTTGAACTACAAATATTTTGTTTATAAGGAATACCTTTTATCTTAGCAGCAGTTAATCTACAACTACTTCCACTTAATGTTCCCTCATTACATTGATAACTAGTAGAGCCACTTACAGCATTAGTAGTTACTTTCTTATAACATTTATTATCATTACTTCTTGTATATCCATTTGGACACTCTTCCTTTTGATATAACTGACTAGGAGTATCTTTTAGATATTGTTTAGAACCATCATAGTAACCTAAATTAGCATTTTCACTATAATCTACTACTTTTTTATATGTTTTAATAGTATCTTTTGTTGTACTAGTAGTCCTATAACAAAAAGCACCCTCTAAACTATATCCCTCAGGACAAGAATACTTATTATAAGAAGAATCTACTTGTTTTTTAAATTGATATTGAGTTCCAGTCTTAACAACTTCTTCATTCTTACAGTCTTCACAGTAATCATAACAACCCAGTACTTTATTTACATAGTTTTGTTCATTATTACATACTAAACTAGTTTTAAGTATATATTCATTATCTCCCTTAGTAACCTCTACATAAGATGAATATACATTACATGAAGCACCATCTTTATCAACAAATGGAAGTACTAAACTCTTATTCATTAATTCTTTTAAAGTAAGTTTAACACTCTTTCCTTCTTCTTTAGGCAATCTATCATTAGTAAAATAAGATTCACCTGCTTCTTGCATATACTTAATATTCTCTCTAAATACATTACTATAAAATGGTTTCATATTAGGAACTTTTGGAAATAACCAAACTAGTATTAAAATAAATAATGCTCCAAATATTATTTTTATTAATAAATCTAACCAATTTATATGTTTTTCTTCATTACTATACATTTTAATTTCCTCCCTTTATTTTTTTAATCTTAATGTATTATATACTTCACTTAAATGTGCTGAGTAATCATTAGCAAATTGTCCATTGCCACATTTAAAATCTGGATTATTACTAGAGTAACTAAATTCCTTAATTACATCTTGTAACTTAAATTGTTGAGTTTCAGTAGTTCCATTATTTACATATGTTCTTTCATATGCTAAGTCTGGATCAACTGAATCAATTAAGTTAGCACCACTATCCATAACCATATTTATTAATGCTTGCATACCTGGTGTTTCTACATTCATATAAGCTATTTCATTCTTATAACCATTAAGTACCCAAGATTCAACTATTATTCTCATTAACTCAGTAGCATAAGTTTTAGCACCCTCTTTAGTAGGATGAGTAATAATACCTCTTCTAGCATTCTCTAATTTTTCTAATAACTCTTCACCCTTAGTATTATCTACTGTTAACTCTGTATAATTAATAAGACCACTCATCTTATCATCTTCTATATCATAACCATTAATCATATTAGATGAGTACAAAGCTTCTTGACCAATTAAATAAAATAATCTTTCAAATGATGAAGCAACTAGTAAAGACTTCTTAGTATCAATATCATCCTTATCCATTGTTTCATATCCTGGCATTTCAATATTACCACCATTAATTAACTTAATCATATTTACTATTTCTTCTCTAGTAAAATCATGATTAGGATTCATTATACTAATATTATTTAGAAAAGCATCAGCTGCCAAAATAACTTGTGCTTCATCATTTACATCTGTAAATGCAACTGTATCACCAGTTTCAACACTAGAGTATGGAGCTTTCTCTTTATCTTTATCATTATCTTTACGATCAAAAAATACTTCAAAATCTTTAAATAATAATATTCCTGTATTAAGTGATAATAAAGCAAGTAATAAAGCTAAATTTTTCTTAGATAATACTATAAATTTTTTAGACTTTCTAACCTTATTTACTTTTCTTCTTGAATTATTAACATTTTCTTCTTCCTTATTATCATAAGTAGAATCATTACTATGTTTTATCATATTTTCAACTGCTGTATTTTCAAATTCAAGTTCTTTACTTAATTTAGCAATTTCATCTACACTTTTAGCATTTGAAATACTATTATTAAGCTCATCTATTTTATTTAAACGATCCTTAAATTCTTTACCAAATGAAGCAATTATACCTAAACGTTTCTTTTCCTGAGCTATTTTATCAAGTAAGTTATCTCTTCCTTTAACATCACTTAAAGCTAGAAAACTTAAACTCTTATTAAGCTCTATTATCTTATTAGCAGAATCTTCACAAGCATTTCTAATTAATAATAAATAATCTTCGTTTGTCATTTAAAACCACCCTTTTCTTTTATGGCTTATATTATACTACTATTAAGTACTTTTGTCAAGAAAAAGTATCAAATGATATTTATTATGAAAAAAAAAGATAAGGCACTTTAACCTTGTCTTTCCATGTTACTACTTTTTACTAGTATATTTATTAAATAATTCAAGCTTACTTTGTAGTATTGTTTCTAATCTAGTAATAGCATTTATCATTTTTTTAACAGACATATTTACTTTTAATACCTCATCATTAGTAGATGACATAGTAATTGCCTTTTGTATTTTTTCACCCTCTGCATTTAATATATGAGCAAGAGCTGTTTCTTCAAGTGCTATTGATTCAACAACATCAGTTATAGCATTTTCTCTACTGCATGGTGCAGTAGTAGTAGAAGAGCTAGTTGATGATGTAGTTGTAGTAGTTGTTGTAGTAGTTGTAGTAGTTGTAGTAGATACTGTAAAACTAGTACAAGAACCAGTAGTTGATGGATTATATATATCAGGAAGTGATCCTAAGAAAAGATTATTAACTGCATTTAAAGATCCTGTTAAGTTATTTACAAGTAGAGTTCCAGTAATAGTTTTAACATTACTATTTACATTAGCATATGGAGCTAAAAACGAACCATATATATCACTATTTATTAGTATATTATCAGCATCAGGAAAATTCCATAGTATATAAGCAGCTTGAGCCTTAGTAATAGGATTACCATTTAATAAGGTTGTAAAATCATTAAGTACTATATTACTTCCATAAATACTAATAACAACTGTTGATAATGGTGGAACTACTACATTAATACTTGTTATATCTTGTATATTTAAAAGAGATGATGCAACATTACTTCCATCTATTAAAAATGTATTAATATTAGCATCCGTTCCAGTAAGTGTTAATGTTTTACCAAGAACACTTTGTGTACTAGGAGTAAGTGAGTATGATGCCCAAGCAATAGAAGAACACTCTAAATAACTAATCATAGCCGCTATAGAATATGTACCAAACTGATAAGTAAGAGGTTGAGAAGGAACATTATTTAAATTACTCATAGTATACTTAGTAACTGTTCCACCAGTTTCTATACCACTATTTTGTTTATAATTAGTGCCTCCAGTAATATCCATATTCTTACCAACTCTTAATGAAAAATAATATGACTCTGTTTTTAAAGGTAAATCATAACCTACACTATAATTATTATATGTAGCATTACCTGCAACCCAAACAGAACCTGTAGCTGATGCATTAGATTGAATATGATTATTAAATACAAAAATATTCTCATCATTCATTGTATAGAAATTTATTGCCATTTATGCCTCCTTTCATTTATTAATAATATTTATTTTATTAATCAGTTATTTATTTTAACTGTTACTATATAGTATGAAAAAGAATAATATAAGTATAGGAGTAATAATATGAAAGTATCTATATTAACTATGTTTAATGGTTTATCTAGTACATATTCTTTAGTAAATGTAGTAGCAGAAGAAATAAAAATGCTACTAAGTGATAATATAGAAGTAAGCATTTTAGTAACTGAGCATTGTCCAGATAATGAAAAAGTAGGAATCTTCCTAGACCCAAGAATTAAATGGATAAAAATAATAAATAGTAGAAATAACAAAGTATTTAACTGGAGAACTTATAGTAAAGATAATAACATAGTACATAAAAGTTTCTATAAGGAAGTATCATTAATTAAGAAAGATTTTATTAAATATTTAAGTAGCTCTGACATATGTATTATGCATGATATACTATATCAAGGTACTCATCTTATACATAACGTAGCTATTCGTAAAGCTCAAAAATATTTACCTAAACTACAGTTTATTTCATTATCACACTCTGCTCCCATACCACACATAAAAACTAAATACCCCATATCTTGTTTATATGAAGAAATGCCTAATACAACATATATATATCCTACACAGGTAGGACTTGATGCTATAAGTAAACAATATAATACAAGTATTAATAACTGCTATTGTATAAATAATAGTATAGATACTTTAGAATCTAAAAATGAAGAGGTAAATATTATTAAAAAACATATTAATATGTATGCAGATATATTAATAGTATATCCAGCTAGACTTACTATGTCTAAAAGATTTCATATAATAACATTACTAGCTTCATATATTAAGAAATACTCAAAAAAAACAGTTTCTATAATATTTTGTGATTTTGAAAGTAGTGACATACCAAGTAATACCTATAAATATATAATAAAAGATATAGGTAAACAAAATGGTTTAGAAGAAACAGATATTCTCTTTACTTCCGATATAGGATTTAATAGTGGAGTTAAAAGAGAAACTGTTTATGAATTATTTACATTTAGTAACTTATATATATGTCCATCTTACTCAGAATCTTTTGGTCTTACAGTAATAGAAGCTGCCAGTAAAGGAAATTTCATAGTACTTAATGAAGCAGTACCCGCTTTAAAAGAAATAGGAAGTACAATAAATGCATACTTTATGAGATGGAATGCTAGATGTTTTACATATGATACATTTGAAAAATATCTACCTTCAGAACGTTTATATTATATAGATAATACTAATAAAATAATTAATCTTATGGATAATAATCCAGTTATAAAAGCTAAGACACTCTCAAGAATAAGATATAGTAATAAATGGATATACGAAAATCAATTAAAACCACTTCTAAATAAGTTATATAAAAAAAGTTTATAATTATCTATAAACTTTTTTTATATAACTTATTGTATTACGAAACCTTTCTTAATTCTATTATTTATACATTCTTTCTCCATCTAAATGCCATCCATCTTCATAATTATATTTAATTACGTACCACTGATAATAATATTTATTTGTATTTAAAGAATTAAGTATAGTAGTACTTTCTGGTGTTAAATATAACTCTACTTGCTTATCTAAAGCTAAAATTCCTTCCTTAGAACTTGCATACTTTGATGCTTCTATTGCACTAGCTATTTCATTATTATAATCAATTATAGTAAGATTTTTTATCCTAGATAGTTCTTTATATTTAGTAACATCTAACCCTATTCCACCACTTGGTCTTTCAACACCATCTCTTAGTACATATATTCTAGTTGAATCTATAGATACTTGTTTATATTTGGCTGTGACTACCAGGTCACATTTTACTAAGGTAGATTCATTAAAATCTTGAGACCAACCTGAAAATCTGCGTACTGTCTTATTTCCATTACTTGACAATATAGTAACTATACTAGGAGCTACAGGTATACTTACTTTTTCATTATACTTAACCTTTTGCTCACTTAATATATTTCCATAATAATCTTTAAATACTACTTTATAATATCTAATACTACTGGTATATATAGCATGAATATCTTTATTAGATAATATATTTTTACCATTATTATCCCATGACTTAAAAGTAAATACTTCAGTATTAGTACTCTCCTTACTAGGATTAACAGGTGGTACAGCATCCTTTCCATGCTCTACATACTGATTCATTATTAAAGAATTTTCATTATAATAAGATACCTTGTAAGTTTTAAAAGTACTATCATACACAGCATTTATTATAGTATCTTTTATAATATTAGTTCCATCACTATCCCATGATTTAAAAGTATATACTATATTATCAGTACTTTCCTTAACTGGATTACTAGGTACTATACTATTCTTACCATACTCTACTTCTTGCTCACTTATAACTTTATTATCACTTAAATATGTTACTTTATAAGTTCTAGTAATTCCAGCATCATAGTTAGCAAATAAAACTATCTTACTATGATCAGCTTTAACTTCATTCCAATTTATTTTATCCCAACCAATAAACTTATATATTTTAGTATTTGATATTCTCTCAGGTATTATTGATGGCTCATTAGGAGTATCTCCATACTTAATATCTTGCTGAGTAATAAGTGTAGAATCATTATAATAATGCACAGTATAAATATTTTGATCATATAAAGCTACTACATTTATATCATTTACTACATTTGTATAATCCTTATCCCATTTAATAAATGTATGTCCCTTTTTATCTATATCTTTTGGCGGCATTGCATTTTGTCCATACTTAACCTTCTGTACTATGGTTTTTAAGTTACCATAACCACTAAAAGTAACATTAAATTCTAATGAATTTATTTTATTAATAATATCATTTATTACTTTATTATGATTATCTATTTCCCTTTGAGTAGAAGAAGTATTAATAATTACATCATTTCCACCTTTAATAGATTCTTTTAATTCATTAATTAAATCATTAAGTTTCTTTGAAATATCTCTACCCTTAACATTATCAAGTATTACATTACCTTTATTTATAGTACCCTTTAATATATCAACACTAGTAACCTCTACACTCCTAGATACAGTACTAGCCTTATTACTTGATAAGTCAGTTACATCATAAGTAACTGTATAATTACCCTCTAAATTATATAAAACATTATTATTTATATTTATCTTACTTGTTATATCACCATCATAATTATCAAGTGCCTTAGCACCCTTATCATTATATATACTACCCTTACGTATTACTTCATTATTCCCATTTAATAATATAATAGGTATAGTAGTATCTATTACTTTAAATTCCTTTTCTATTAAAGTAATATTACTTAAAATATCCTTAGCAGTAAATACTACTTTATAAGTACCTAATATATCCTTATTTATATTATGTGTAATAACAACAGGTAAAGTACCATCAGATATATCAAATGCTGATGCTACGAATAAAGGTATACTACTATGTACCTCCATAAAATAAACATTATCTTCATTTATAGTTATAGATGGATCTTTACTATAACTTGGATACTCTTTATTATTATCAAAGTCCTTATTATCTATAAATTCTTCTTTATTAGTATATCCATCCTTATCTTCATCACCATTAGGGTTTAGTACTACTACACTTCTAGAAGCTGATGATGTTTGACCACTTCTATCTGGTGATGAATATATATTTATATTATGAGTGCCTGTTTTTAAACTATAACTATCTAATCCTAAAGGTAATATAGTAACATAATCTTTATCATCTGTTACTGTTACACCATGCAATAAACTATAGTTAGTATTCTCTACTACCTTAATAGTTTTAGGATTAACTACTATAACAGGTGCATTATCCTTAACTGTGTTAACTCTTTTATTACCTATTACTTTATCACTACTATTAATAGGATTCTTTATTTCCTCATTAATTATTATATTAGACTCATCTTTATTCTTACTAATATTACTCATAGGAAAAGATTTACTAAACATAAAAAAGCTCATTAATAAAAATAAAATAGTAGCTAATATTTTTTTCTTATCCATTTTCCTCCTTTAAATAAAATATACTATTTTCTTGTCTTTATAAAGAGCGGAATAAACTCTCTACCTTGTGGTTTAGAAGTTCTAGCATATTTAACTACCTTATAACCAACTCCAATACATTCATAAATATTACCATCATCATATTTATAATTATTGTTTTTTATGCAGAATAAAGGTTCTTCATTCTTACTTGTTTTAATAAAATCTGTTAACCACAAGCATAGTAATAGTGTAATAAAAACCCAAAAAAATATATCAAATACATATTTAAATATTTTTTTAGGTTTTTCATTATTAATTGTCTCTTCTTTTTCCATTGTTTTCTCCTTTTTTTCCTTATAATTATAAAGACAATATATAATATGTATATATCACTATTTTATGAAACAAAAAACACTTATTTATTAAATAAATAAGTGTTTTAATAT
>JAVVTI010000010.1:19006-31477 GCA_036653735.1 Bacilli bacterium
ACTATTTTATGAAACAAAAAACACTTATTTATTAAATAAATAAGTGTTTTAATATTATTCATAGGTTTTACTGCCTTAAAATTTGGTGGAGCTGGAGGGAGTTTAACCCTCGTCCAAAGTATCTATACAAATAAGTGTTAACAAGTTTTAAAAGTTTTGTTATTTTTAGAAAATAGTATAAAACTTTCAAAAATCTATTCTCCTAAGTCTAGTAAGTTTCATTATTTTACCCTAAACAAATAAAATAACATAAGTTTACTTTTATGAGCTCTTAGATTTACCTCGTAAACAAAGGTAAAAATGAGCGGGCTAGTCTTTCGCCTTAGGCGAAAGCAGGCACCATATTATTGTTTTGTTTTCCGTTTATTTAAAATCGGTACATTTAAAGTATGTCTACTACTTGCACTTATAAGATTCAACGCTCTGTCGAACTAAATTCAGCCCCATGCATACATATTATATCAAATAATGAGTAAATAAACAATAGCTATCCTCTTCTTTCAATATCTCGCTGTTTTATTGTTTGTCTTTTATCATATAACTTTTTACCTTTACATACACCTAGAAGTATTTTAGCCTTACCTCTTGTAAAGTATAATTTAAGTGGTATTAAAGTCTTATTCTCAAGTGTTATTTCTTTAGATAACTTACTTATCTGTGCTTTATGAAGTAATAGTTTTCTTTCTCTTCTTTCTTCATGATTTAAATAAGATCCTTCTTCATATTTAGATATAAACATATTAGTAAGAAATACTTCATTATCTTTTATTCTAGCATAACTATCATTAAAATCTGCTTTACCCGCTCTTAAACTTTTTACTTCAGTTCCAATAAGCTCTATACCACACTCTATTTCATCCATAATAAAGTAATTAAATTTAGCTTTTCTGTTGTATATTTCCATTTGTTTCTCCTTCACCCAATATACAGAAGTCTACTCTTCTTTCTTCTTTAGAGGCAGAAATACATTCTACTTTTACTTTATCACCAACTCTATATATAACTTTTTTATTTTTATTAGTATATGATAAGAATTCTTCATCATATGTAAGTTTTTCTTTAAAAGTATCTAATGATACAAATCCATTTATAAGTTCATCTGTTATTACAAAGAAACCTCTACTTAAAGTAGAATCTATATAAGCATTATATTGTTTTCCTATATTTCCTTGCATATACTCAGATACCTTCATCTTCTCTACTTCACGTTCTAAAGCATCAGCTGTTCTTTCAGTAGATGAAGTATAATCACAAATATATGATATAAATTTATTTATATTTTTAATAAAATCACTATTAAAATCTTCTTCTATAATAAGTTTCTTTATTAAGTACTGATTTATTATATCTATTGCTCTTCTAATAGCAGCTGTTATATGACAGTAACACTCACTAGCAAGTCCAAAATGCCCTAAGTTTTGTTCACAATATCTAGCTTTAGCCATACTACGAAGTAAGCGTTTATTAAGCATTTCATAGTTATCATTAACCTTAAGATTATTAAGTAAACTTTGTATATCTTTAGGTTTAACCTCACCACTATAATTAAGCTTACCTACAGTAGAAATACCTAATACACTTAGGAAAGTAACATAATCTTTTAAACTCTCAGCATTTGGTAATTCATGAACCCTATAACCAAATGGAAAAGATGCATCACGCATACATGTAGCAGCAGACTCATTAGCTAAAATCATAAAGTTCTCTATTAAGTTTTCTGCAAGTCCATCATTTCTTTTTTCAATACCAATCATCTTACCTGATTCATTCATAATAAGTTTAGCTTCTTGTGAAATAATTTCTATTTCACCTCTTTCAGTTCTCTTTTTCTTAATTAATGATGATACATTTAACATACTAAATAATAAAGATTCATACTCTTCATATCCACTAACCTTTTCATGATTAAATACTCTATTAACATCATCATAGTTCATTTTCTTATTAGTATTTATAATACTTAAAAAGAACTTAGAACCTACTCTACTTCCACTAGAATCTATTTGTGTTTCTATAGAAAATGCTAATCTATCTTCATTTTCATTAAGAGAGCATATTCCATTCGATAATTCAACAGGTAACATAGGAATAACTCTATCCGCTAGATAATGAGAGTTACCTCTACTCATTGCTTCTTCCCATAAAGCAGTTCCTGGAGATACATAATGAGATACATCCGCCAAATCTACTCCAATTACAAAGTCACCATTTTCTAATTGTTTAATTCTTATAGCATCATCTATATCTTTAGTATCTTTTCCATCTATAGTTATTTCTATTTCATTTCTAAGATCAACTCTCTTAGAAATATCCTCACCCTTAATATCTTTAGGCATACTTCTTGCTTCTAAAAGAGCTTCATCACTAAAAGAAACTTTAACCTCAAACTCATCAGTTATCATAAGAGTATCTATATCAGGAGAATTCTTATGACCTATAACATCTACTATATTAATCTTATATTTATTCTTATCTACTTTCTCTACTACTTCATACTTAACAATAGATCCATCAACTACATATAAATCATTCTTATTAATAATTAACTCTACATTATTATTGCCTACTGCCTTTGCTTTAAAAATATTATTATCAAAGTATATCTCTGCTTGTGAAGAACCTATATTTTTCTTAATAATTTTTTTAACAAAGCCCTCTTTTCTTCCCTTCTTATCCTGAGTAATAACCGCTAAAACTGTATCCCCATCTGTTGCTCCAGCTAAACTTTTACCAGGAATAAATAAGTCCCCTTCTTTAAGCAAAACAAAACCAGCACCACTTTGTGTTATTTGTATCTTACCTTTTCTAGCATTACTTTTTTCTATATTTAAGTATGCACCATCTTTTCTTTGAATTACATCCCCTTCTTTTATAAGTTTATCTAATTCTTCTTTTAATATTTTTATATCTTCTGCTGTATAACTATTCTTCATTTCTTTTATAATACTTAATATATCCATACTAGAGGTACTATTTTTTAATATACTTAATGCTTGGTTCATATCTATATTTCTCCTATCAATAGTATTATTTTATCACAATAATAGAAAAAAAAACAATAATACTTTTTAGTGTTATTGTTTTTTAATAATACTTAAGGTTTCTTAACTAATGAAAATTCAATTTTTCTTTCTACTTTAGATGCTTTTATAGACTTAACTCTTACTCTATCTCCTATTTGATACTCCATAATACCACCTTTATTTTGGTAACTATATGTTTTATTATCATATGTATATTCATCATCTAAAGTAGATAGTGGAACAAAACCACTTAGTGATTCATCCGTTTCTACAAAAAAACCATTAGTTAAAGTCTTATCTATAAATGCATTATATTCATTACCAATATTCTTTTCCATATACTCCGCTATTTTCATATTATTTACTTGTTGTTCTAACGAAACTGATACTCTTTCCATTTTAGATGTATAATCACAAATAGTAGGTAAATATTTATCTATATTTTGTATAAATGAATCATTATAATTTTTTTCTATTATCAAATTTTTTACTAAGTACTGATTAATCATATCAATAGCTCTTCTAATAGCTGCTGTTATATGACAATAATAATCACTACCTAATGCAAAATGTTTCATATTTTTTGGACAGTAAGTTGCTTTTTTCATACAACATAATAATTCTTTATTAAGAAATAAATATTTATCATTATCTACAAGTTCTTTAAGAAGTGCTTGTACTTGTGATGGCTTAATTTCTTCATCATAGTCAAATGCTGCTGTTGCTTTAATATCTAATGCATTTAATAATAACATATAATTTTTTAGTTTATCGCCCTCTGGTGTATCATGTATTCTAAAAGCAACAGGAGAGCCTGAATGAGATAATAAATAAGCTGCTGTTTCATTTGCTGTAATCATAAACATTTCAATTAGTTTTTCAGCTTTTCCTTCACTTTTCTTAAAAATATCTATTATTTTATGATCATCACCCATACTTAGAATAGGTTCACCAGCTATAAAGTCTATCTTACCTCTATCAATTAAGTTTTTTTCAATTATATCAGATACTTTTAACATCTCTAATAAAGTATCACAGTACTCTTCATATCCTTCTACTTTCTCTTTATTAAATATTTTATTTACATCTTCATAAGACATTTTCTTATTAGATTTAATTACACTTAAAAATGTATCTCTATTTATTACTTCACCTAAAGAATTAATTTCAGTTTCTATTGTAAAAGCAAGTCTTGGAGCATTTTCATTAAGTGAGCATATTCCATTTGAAATTTCAGGAGGTAACATAGGACTACGCATACCAGCTGTATAGTGTGAGTTAGATCTATCCATTGCTTCCTGCCAAAGTGACATACCAGGTTTAATATAATGTGTTACATCTGCTAAATCTACACACACTACATAGTTACCATTATCAAGCCTTTTAAGTCTTATAGCATCATCAATATCATCAGTATTTTCATTATCTATAGTAAACTCCATAGATTCTCTTAAATCTACTCTACGCGATATATCTTCATTACTAATATCATTTGGTATTTTCTTAAGCTCATCTAATGACTCATGACTAAAAGGAATAACAACACCATACTCATCAAAGATTAACCTAGTATCTATATCAGGATCATTCTTATGACCTATTACATTAATTACTTTAACTTTAAATTTATTTGCACTTATCTTCTCTAAAACATCTATTTTAACAATTAAACCTTCAGTTAAAACATCTTTTGTATCCTCCATTATTAATACATATTGTTTATTACTTAGAGATTTAAGTACAACTTTATTATTTATAATAGTAACTACTGCTAAAGAAGATTCTATATTTCTCTTTACTACTGTTTTAACAAATGCTTCCTGTTTACCCTTATCATCTTTTTTAATAATAGCTACTACTATATCATTATCATTAGCCCCATTTAACTTATTCTTAGGAACAAATATATCTTTATCTTCACCTAGTAAAAATGCATTACCACCTTTAGTAAACTGAAGTTTACCCTTAACAGCATTTGTCTTACCTATATCCATATATGCTCCATTTTTAGTTTGTATAATATCACCCGATAAAATTAAATTACTTAGTATTTCTCTAAGCTTTGTTAAATCCTCTGATGAATAAGTATTTTTTATCATATTAATAATATCTATTAAATTAAGTGATTTCTTACTTTTTTTAAGTATCTCCATAACTATTAGTTCATTCATAATACTGATTTCCTTCCACTACTACATATATTTTTATATAAAAAAATAAAAAACATTAAAATTAATTAATGTTTTATTAAAAAGATAATATTAGAGAAATAATAATAAACATAAATCCTAGTACATAAGTAAGTCTAGATATAAATTTCTCAGCTCCACGCTCTTTTATATTAGCAAATAATGCTCCATTACCACCTGTTATTATATTACTTGCATCACTTGCTTTACCACTTTGTAATAATACAATAGATATAAGTAAAATAGATACTATTATTAAAAGTATTTTCATAATTCTTCCTCTTTTCTTATATTATTTTATAATACTTTTATAAAATAATCAACTTAAATGTTCGTTTAATGCTGCTATGTTTATTCCTTTAGCATTTAAGTAATTAATAATAGAGTTTAATTCATTTATTAATGCTTCATTTTCTTCTAGAATAATAAAGTCTCCCTTATCATTATTCTTAATATTATTAAGAATATCTTTATAATAATAACTCTCAGTTTTAATAGTAGTAATATTACTCTTACTACATATATTTAACATATTATTATCTTTAGAATAGATACATACTATATTATTAAATTTCTTCTTAAGACTCTTAAAGTTATCTATAGTTTCATTAACTACAAAAGTAGTACTCTTATTTATAGATTCATAGTAACTTTTATTATTCTCATATATACTACTATTAATTAGAAGATCTACTTTTTTATTATAACTTTTTAATATAGATAAAATACTTGGTAAGTACTCTCCATTATTAACCTTTATAATAATAGAAACACTATTTTTATAAGGATTACCCTTTATAATATAATTATCATAATTATTTTCTCTAGTTATTAAACAATCATCTTTATCATATATAAGTAAATCCTTATTAAAACTTTTACCAATCATATTATTATAACTCTTAGTTTTATTTATTTTTTCACAGTAACCAAGTATTACCCCATCACTAGTAACTCTACCTTCATGTTTAACATATTTTTTATTATCATCATATTTATTTATACTAACAAGAAGTGCATCTTCTTTATTAAATATTTGTACTACTTTATCTGTATAATAAAAACTAAATACAAGTAATAAAGTAAAACCTATACCCTCAAAAATATTCTTCATATATTTACCACCTAATAAAATATATGTAAAATTTATTTATTTATAAATTTTTTACACTTATTATTAAATGGACAATCTTTACAATTAGGTTTATTACTAGTGCATGTATACCTACCAAATAAAACTAATTGTTTACCTATTTTATTTGTATTACATGTTAAAAAGAACTTCATTAGTTTCTCTTCTATTACCTTTTCATTATCTTTATCTTCTGCTATACCTAGTATTTTAGATACTCTTTTAACATGAGTATCTACTGCTATAAAAGGTTCATTATATATTTCATTAAGTATTACATTAGCCGTTTTTCTTCCTACACCACTAAGAGATTCTAAAAACTGTCTTCTAGATAAATCATAAGGACCACTACTTAGTACTTTAACTATTTTAATAAAATAAAGAGCCTTAGCCTTATAAAAACCTAGTGTCATAAGCTTTTGAGTTACTTCACTTAAAGAAAGAGTACTTAGTTTCTCTAAAGTATTATATTCTTTATATATAGGTATCATAACACTATTAACCCTCTTATCAGTTGTTTGAGCACTTAACATAGTACTAAGAAGTAATTCATAATCCTTAGTATATTTTAATTCACAAGAAGCATTAGGATATAACTCATTTAAAGCATCTTCTATAAACTTATTTGTCATTATCATTTGATAACCAATCATATTCAAATAAAGGCTTATATTCAGTATTATTAGTATTAATTATATCCTTCTTATTCCACTCATATATTATTTTATCTATATACCTTAAACTACACGCTCCATTAAGTACAGCTTCTCTTAAGGCTCTCTTAATAGTTTCTTTACTTACTTTATTATTTAACCAATTATTAATAGTTTCAAACTCTATAGGAGAAAGAGTTCTACCAAACTCACTTTCAAATGCTTCATATATATCTTCATTATCATCTGCAGCATCTTCTATATTAAATGTTATCTTATTATAAAAAGGTTCTAAAGATACCTCTTCATCCATTTTATCACCCATTTTTATAACTACAGTTTCTATAAGTACTTTATTAATAAGTCCATTATATGCATCAAGTACCTCCTCAGCTGATAAAGAAGTATAATCATTAATACTTTCTATATCAAGACAATTCTTAATATTCATAAAATATATTAATAATAAAAATTCATTCATACTAATATTTAGTTTATTAATATTCTTAAGTACTAAAGAATTAATAACTAAGTTTTTAGATTTTAAAAAATTTTTAATTTCCTGCATAAATATTACTTCCTTTTTAATAAATATTTCTCTATATCACTTCTTATATTCTTAATTGTACCATTAATTATTTCTTTTTCAATATTTTTTAGTATTATACTTATTTGAGATGACTCCTTTAAATCAAGTATATTAATTATATCTTTAGCACTTATATCAATATCCTTTATACTTTTAATAGGTAACTTCATATATATAGAATTAATTTTATTAGTACTTATCTTTAATATAGAACCCGCTATACCTGCTATATAATTACCATATAAATAAATATCATATTTACTTATAGCTTTCTTACTAATAAGTTCTCTTATCTTATTAATTTGATTCTTCTCTATCCTTGTGAAAGGAAATCTCTCATCGTAATTAAGTTGAGCCCACATACCAAGAGTAGATGATGTCTTAATTAATGATGAAGTTTTAAATCCAATATAATCTTCAAGTTCATATTTCTTTATATACTTAATAAATTCTAAATAGTTTTTAGATGTAAATATCTTATCTATTTCTTCTTTCTTTATACTATAAGGTATATCTAAAAAATCTTCCTTATTATTACTAATATAATCATCTATATCCTTAGATAGTTTTAAATTAAGTGTTACCATAAATCTAATAGCTCTTAAAAGCCTTGTCTTATCTTCTTTAAACTTAATAGAAACATCACCTACTGTATATATCATATTTCTTTCTAAGTCCTGATAAGCATCTAATAAATCAATAATTTTTTCATTCTTATCCATACATATAGTATTTATAGTAAAGTCTCTTCTTAATAAATCTGTATATAAATCATCAACATAAGTAATATCCTTTGGTTTATTATTTTCATATCTCTCTTCTTTTCTAAAAGTTGCTATATCAAACGATACATTATTAATAAGTATTTTAGCAGTCCCATAATCACCTGTTTTTTTAACATTATCTTTAAATATAAGAACAATATCTTTTACACGTGCATTTGTAATAATATCTATATCACTACTAGTTTTACCTAGAAGTCTATTTCTAACATAACCACCAACTACATACGCTAAAAAACCATGGCTTTCTAAATTAATAAGAACATCTTTTATTTCTTTTTTCATACTAATTTATTATATCATACCTTTCCTACAATAAAGTATTAATATTTTTAAAGCATAAAAAAAAGCCATTAGGCTTTTTCTTAAACTTAGTTTAAAGCTTCTTTTAGTTTACTTCCAGCTTTAAATGTAGCAACATTTTTAGCAGGAATGCTTAAAGGCTTTTTAGTTAAAGGATTGATACCATTTCTTGCAGCTCTTTTTTTAGCTACAAATGATCCAAAGCCGATAAATGAAACTTTACCTTCTTTTTTTAGACCAGTAACAATTCCCTCTAGAGTTGCCTCAAGAGCACGTGCTGAATCAGCTTTTGTTAAACCAGCTTTTGCAGCAATGAATTCAACTAATTCACTTTTTGACATAATTACCTCCCATTTTCTAAGCATTATATGCTTACAACTTAATTATACATTCATTAATAATAAATGCAAGAAAAATAATCAATTTTCTTGCATTTATTGCATATTTTATATGTTTTAGTGTTAAATTATGTAAAATAATAGATTTTTCATATAAATTATAATACAATTGCTATCAAATTATTAGAACCTTTATTAACCATCTTAGTAATTGTTTGACATAATTTATATCTTGCACTTTCAGGTAATGCATAAAGTTTTGCTTGAATACCCTCCTGAACTATTATTTCTAAACTTCTACCAAATATTTCACTCTTCCATACATTATTAGGATTAGTTTCTTCTTCACTCATTATATGCTCTATTAATTCTTTACTTTGTAGCTCACTTCCTATAATAGGCTCAAATGAACTTTCTACATCTACTTTTATCATATGTATAGGAACTATTAAACTGCAGTGATTTAGGATTAATATAATCAGCTTCTAATTCCTTGCCAATTTTTAAATAAATTTTTAATTTAACAGATATCTTATCTTCACTATTATAGACTATTATTTTATCTAATAAATCAAATAACATCACATCAGTTGGCTTATTTATTTTATCTTCAATTAAAGCTTCCAATTTACTTATTTCACTATCCATATTATTTGATCTTATTTGTTCTTCATTAATATTATTAATTTCTATTTCAATATTATTAATTTTATTGTTGCAATTATCATTTCTTTCTTTAAATTCATTATCACTAATAATTTCATCAATACTTAAATTTAATAATTTATCTTTTTCTCTTTTAATTCTCTCTATTTCAATATTTAGTTTATTAACTTCTTTATCAAAATCTCTTAAACTGATATTCTCTCTATATAAATTTGATAATATATAAATAATACTATCTTTTTTATTGATAAAATCTATTAAAGCATTTCTTAGTATCTTAGTTAATTCTTTTTCATAGAGAATAAGAGACTTGCATTTATCATTAGCAGTCATATTATTATGAGGACATAACCATATAACCTCATTATCTTTCGTTTTATATTCATAAACCTTTCTATGAAAACTTCTATCATGCTCATTACAAACTATCTTTCCACTAAAATTATATCTATTTTGATAAACAGCTCTATCTGTATCTTTAGTTTTATCACTACGATGACAATATATATTATTAGCTAAATCCCATACTTCTTCACTAATAATAGGTGGTACATTATCATAATCTTTATAGATTACCCAATCATCTTTATCTTTTTTTATTTTTGTTTTTAATTTATAATCTACGATAGTTGATTTATTACCACAATAATAACCTTTATACTTAGGATTTCTAATAATATTAGCAATTGTTGTAAATGATAAGGGATTACCATTTTTATTCTTAAAACCCTCATTAAATAACATTTTAGATACAGTACTCACTCCATATTTTCCTGTTGTATATAATTTAAATAATCTTTTAATCATTTTTGCTTCTTCTTCAACAATAATTAATTTGCAATCTCTTTTCTCATATCCCCAAATATCATTATTACCTAAAACCCTACCACTTTTAATTGATCTTTGATAGCCAAATTTAACTCTTTCAGATAATTTTCTTACTTCATCTTGAGCTAAAGAAGTCATTATTGTTAATCTTAGCTCACTATCAGGATCTAAAGTATTAATATTATCATTAATAAAATATACACCAACACCATTACTTAATAATTTTCTTGTGTTCTTAATACTATCTAATGTATCCCTGGCAAATCTTGATACTTCCTTTGTTACTAATAAGTCAAATCTACCATTTGTAGCATCTTTAATCATTTTATTAAAACCATCTCTTTTATCAGTTGATGTTCCAGAGAGTCCCTCATCAACATATCCCTCTATAAAAGTCCAGTTCTTTTTTTCCCTAATCATTTCTTCAAAATAACCAACTTGATTTTCTAAAGAATTTAACTGTTCATATTTATCTGTTGAAACCCTTGCATAATAAGCAACTCTTAAATCTAAATCATAAACAGTTTTACCTTTTTTAAATTCTTCTCTTATTTTATATAAATCCATATCTTATCACCTCTAAACTTTTATTATTGTAGTAAATAGTTTCATTCTTTCTAATATTTTAGTTTCTACTTTTTCATACAATTCTTTAGATATAGAGCCATTATCATATAATTCTTTATTAATACTTAACTCTAACTTATAAGAGCATATAACATTAGTGAATAATCCAAACGTATTAACATCTTTTAATACTTCATCAATATAAGTTATTTCAGCATTACCATATTCATCTGTTTCATATTCTTTTACAATATTATTACTGTTTAGTTCCATAGAATAAGTCATATCGCCCCCTAGCCTTACTTAATCATATTCTTAATGGTTAATATTACTACTTACATAAAACTACAAAATATATAAATAATTTATACCAATGCATAATAATATTTATATAGTAATATATATTATACAAGTAAAATTTAACAAACTACCATTTTAAAATTAAAAAAAGCAAATTTTATTGCTCTCTTAAACTAATATATCCTTCTAATTCTTCTATTAAATATGTTCCTATTAAATCAACCATTAAACTACTATCTTCTTTTTCATTCCAAGCCTTAAAAGCATCATAATATCTTCGTCTATCTTTATATTTAATATTAATAGGGACATATCCATTTTTCATTAATTCAAAATTTAAGATTAATCTTCCTGTTCTACCATTGCCATCAATAAAAGGATGAATAGTTTCAAATTTCAAATGAAACACTGCTATTTTCTCAATTTGATTTAAATCACTATGATTATACCAATCTAATAATTCTTCCATTTTTGGTTTAATTAAATAGGGTGGTGCAACTTCAGCAGTTGTATTCAATATTCTAACATTAATATTTCTATATCTTCCTTTATCTTCTGATCTATCCATTAATACTAAACTATGAATATTTAATATCTCTCTTTCAGTCAATTGTTTTTTTTCTTTAATTAAATCTTCAATATAATAATAAGCATCTTTATGTCCTATTGCACTTAAATGGAAATTTAAAGGCTTTTCTGCAATAGTGATATTTTCCTTTAATACTAATGCTGTTTCTTCCAATGTTAAAGGGCTACCCTCTATAGCATTACTATCATAGGTATATTCAATTGCAAATTCTTCACTTAATCTTTCTAATTCACCTTGACTAAAAGGCCTTAAAGCATTAACTTTTTCATTAAGTTCATTTATTAATTTTATTTTATCTAACATAAATATACCTCCTTAGCACATCTATTAATATTATATAACAAAAAAGTGTTATTTTAAACATTTTCTTATTTACATTATACCTAAGTTTTAAAAAATACCTACTCTTTGCCTAAGCACATCTATCAAAATAAACCACTGCATTCTTATAGCTCCTATATGTATAGAGCTAGCAACTGCTTTTAATTTAACTCCATACCTTCCTGATTGTT
>JAVVTI010000011.1:0-22906 GCA_036653735.1 Bacilli bacterium
TCACTTACGTATCTATTATTTTATCACATTATTACTTTAATTAAAAGCACTTATTTATTTTATATATTAAATTTTCTTTCTTAAATAATTTCCATTCTCATCATTAAAATCAACTACTAAAGTATCTTTTTCTTTACTACTAAATATATCAAACAAAACGCTTTCAAAAACACTATCTGTAACTAACTTTAAAGCTCTAGCTCCAGTCTTCTTAGAACAAGCTAAAGAAGCAATCTTATCAATTATTTGATCATTTATGTTAACCTCAACACCAATATTACTTAAACTATTTTTATAAATAAGAAGTGGACTCTTATCAGACTCATTAAGAATTCTCACTAAATCATCCTTAGCTAACTCTTTAACTTGTGAAAAAACATTTATCCTACCAATAAACTCAGGAGGAATACCATACTTAATAAGATCTTCATTACTTATTTCCCCATAATTATTAACCCTTTTCTCAGGAGAAAAACCAATACTATTTTCTCTTTTTTCTAGTAAATCAGAAAATGCTCCACAAACAATAATAGTAAGTTTAGAAGTATCAAAATTAATCCTTTTATTACTAGATGTTTTAATATCAAATACTCCACCCTCTATAATTTTAAGAAGTGAATTAAGAACATCTTTCTTAAAAGAATCCCCCTTTTTTTCACTATCTACCTTCTTATCTATTTCATCAAGAACTAATATAGATCTTTGTGCTAAACCCAAATCCTCATTAGCATTCAAATAAAGCTTATATAATATATTATCAATATCTCCGCCAACATATCCACTAGGTGTATACCTAGTAATATCCTCTATTAAAACAGGAACGCCAATAACTTTACTTACAGATCTAATAATCTCAGTTTTACCACAACCAGTAGGACCACAAATTAATATATTAGATTTCATTTCATTAGTTCCAAAAACCAAATTCTTATATATAGCAGTAATAATAGTCTTAACAGCATCATCCTGTGCAATAACAGTTCTTTTTACACTAGAAATAAGATCATTAATAGAATAATCAAATATATTAAATTCTTTCTTATCACTATGAATTCTTGTCAACGAAATTTTATTACCATTTGCTCTTGCATAATCATTTAGATACTCATTCTTAGGAATCATATCATAAGTTTCATAAAATTCCTGTGAAGAAATTATCACACCAGTTTTATCTATTGAATTACATACACATATATACTTTTTCATATTATCTAAAAGACTTAAAGCTGCCTTATCATTTGCATTCTTAGTTTTTTCTTTAGATGGAAGTATACAAAAATATTCGTTTTCTTCTCCATCATTAACAATATTATGGTATATTCTATCAGATAAAGCATCATAAAAATAATCTTTTTTATCTCCAACTAAATTACCAAACAATATTCTTTTAGGATATAAATAATACTCTTCATCATCAATATCAATTTTCTCTAATAATATTGCTCTATTATATCTATTTTTCTTAACCATAAAACACACCCCAATTTCATTCTAATAAAAATATAGGTATAAGTCAATTAAAACATCAAAAAAAGAAAACTATTTGTTTTCTATTTCCTTTTTAATATCTTTTTTATCTTTATTTACCTTAGTAATAATACTTTCTATTTCTTCTTTAGTAAGAGTTTCTTTCTCAATTAATGTACTAGCTAAAGCCTCAACTAATTCCTTATTATTCTTAAGAATATCCTTAGCCTTCTTATAACACTCATCAATAATTTTTCTTACTTCTTTATCTATTTCTAAAGCAACAGTATCAGAATAATTTCTAGACTTATTATAATCTCTTCCTAAAAATACTTCAGATTCTTTATGCTCAAACTGAACAGGACCTAAATCACTCATCCCATACTCAGTTACCATAGATCTAGCTGTTTTAGTAGCTCTTCTAAAATCATCAGAAGCCCCAGTACTTATCTCATCCATAAACAACTCTTCGCTTACTCTTCCAGCAAGTAAAGTTTGTATTTGTGATAATAATTCTTGTTTAGTATATACTAAAGTCTTCTCTTCTTTAGGAAGCATTTGAGTATAACCACCAGCCATACCACGAGGTATAATAGTAATCTTATGTACTTCTTCCCCATTAGGTAAAACATGACCAACTACAGCATGCCCAGATTCATGATAAGAAACAACCTTCTTCTCAAAATCAGTTATCTTCCTACTAACTTTAGCAGGTCCCATAAGAACCCTATCACTTGCTTCATCTATTTCTTCCATAGTGATATTATCTTTATTTCTTCTAACTGCTAAAAGTGCCGCTTCATTAAGTAAATTCTCTAAATCTGCTCCAGAAAATCCTGGTGTTCTTTCAGCTATTCTCTTAAGAACAACCTTATCATTCATAATCTTATTCTTAGCATGAACTTTTAATATATCTTCTCTTTCTCTAACATCTGGTAAATTAACTGTTACTTGTCTATCAAATCTTCCAGGTCTTAATAATGCAGGATCAAGAACATCAGGCCTATTAGTAGCAGCTATTACAATAATACCTTCATTAGCACCAAAACCATCCATCTCAGTTAATAATTGATTTAATGTCTGCTCTCTTTCATCGTGTCCTCCACCTAAACCAGTGCCTCTTTGTCTACCTACAGCATCAATTTCATCAATAAATATTAAACAAGGAGCACTTTGTTTAGCTTCTTTAAACATATCTCTTACACGTGATGCACCAACTCCAACAAATAATTCCACAAAATCTGAACCACTTATATAATAAAATGGTACTTTAGCTTCTCCGGCTACTGCTCTAGCTAGTAAAGTCTTACCAGTTCCAGGAGGTCCTACTAATAAAACACCTTTAGGTATTCTAGCTCCTAATCTTTGAAACTTCTTAGGACTCTTTAAAAAATCTATTAACTCTTTAACTTCTTCTTTTTCTTCCTTTAAACCAGCTACTTCCTTAAATGTAGTCTTACCACCATCTTCAGATAACTTAGCTTTACTCTTTCCAAAATCAAAAGATCCCTTACCTTGATTACCAAGCTTACTAGTTAATACAAATAACGCAACCAATATAAGACCTAAAGGTAAAATATTTAAAAGTAAACTAACCCACGTATTATTTTCACTATTATTTTTAGTTTCTACTTTAATATCTTGTTCCTTAGCAGCACCTAAAATATCATCAACAACACTATCAGTAAGTGGCATAACTATTTCAAAACTCTCATTCTTAGAATAATCATTCATCTTACCAGTTACATAATAAACACCAGCACCACTTTTTCTCATAATAGCTAGTTCTTTAATTTTACCTACCTCTAAACTCTTATTAAAATCACTTAAAGATAACTTATTAACCTTATTATTCATAGAATTAAAAAAATAAAAAGTAGTTACCATAATAGCAAACAAAAACACATATGGTAAAAAACTCTTATAATTAACGCTTTTCTTCTTCATCACTTTTCCTCCTTAAATATACTCAAATATTATATCATACTTTTCATTAGATTTAACATCAAATTTAGACTTCTTTAAACCAGGTATCCATAATACATTATTCTCTGAATCACATACAATAGGCCACATATTTCTTTTATCAATAGGAATCTTATTATCTATAAAAATATTATTTACCTTCTTATGACCATTCATACCTTTAGTTTCAATCTTATCAGCAATCTTTCTAGTTCTAACATATAAAGGCATAACAACATTATTACTATTAATCCTAATAACATTATTAGAATTATCATCACTAGACTTAACCCTTATAATTCTTCTCCCATTAGGAAGATTCACAACATCATTAAGCTCAGTTTCATAAACATCATCCTGCTCATAAAGCCTAAAAGTTATTATACCATAAGATTTAACAAAAACAACATTATTTGGTAAATGTATAATAGAATTAGCCTTACTAGAAGTAATTAAATGATAAATAAGATCACAGTGAGAATCATTTATAATAATAAGATCATCATTATATATCTTCTCTAAAATATAATTAATAATCTTAAGTTGAATCAACTTATCCAACTTTAAAAACTTATCTATTTCAAGAACCCCATCCTTGAGCACCTTATTAATATCATTTAACATCTGCTTATCAATATACTCATTATAACTATATAAAAGCTTACTAAACTTTAAAAACTTCTTATGAACATTAATATCCTCTTTTTTAAGAAAAGGAAGAACCTCTTTCCTATACCTATTCCTAGTATAACAACTCTTCATATTAGACATATCAGTTACATAAGATATATTATTTTCCTTATCAAACTCAAGTATCTCATCCTTAGTATACTCTATAAGAGGTCTTACTATCTTATAATTTCCTTTGTCAACTTCCTTAGCAAACCCCGCATATCCTTTTAATGTTGACCCTCTAACAACACGCATTAATATAGTCTCAATTAAATCATCCCCGTGATGAGCAGTCATAAGACATACTGCATTATAAGAATTAACTAAAGAATCAAAATACTTATACCTAATACTTCTAGCTTCATTATGAAAATTATCCTCAGAATAATTATCTATCTTCATATATTCAAAAGCTACTAAATTCCTAGCACAAAACTCTTCTAAAAAAACCTTCTCCGCTTCACTTTCTTCTCTTACATTATGATTAACATGAGCACATACTATAGTAATATTTACACTCTTTCTATATTGAAGCAATAAATATAGTAAAGCCATAGAGTCAGGTCCTCCCGAAACTCCAACTACAACACAATCATTATCTTTTAAACATATCTCATTATTAAGCATTTCTTTTACATCATTAATCATCATTCACCTATTTTAATTATTAACTCCCCATCTTTAGAATATAAATACTTTTCTCTAGCATACCTCGCAACATACTCTGGATTCTGTAACTTTGCCATCTCACTTTTAAGAACATTCTCCTCTTTTAATATAGAAGCATATTTAGTATCAAGCTCTTTCTTCTGTTGAATATTCTTATAAATTTGAACCCAAGATGAAAACATATTATACACAAAAAAACCAAGTAATGGTATAAATACCATTAAAAGAATAGTAATACGCCTATTATCTTTCTTTGACTTCTTAGTCATATTTATACACTCTTTTCATAAGAATTATATCACAAAGTTTAACTTTGTGATATAACATTTACTTCTTCTTTACAAGTTTTTTACTAAAAATTTTATTAAAAACATACATTCCCATAAAAAGAGCTATAAATATATATAAATTAATCCTTCCTTCATTAATCTTAATAAGAAATAAAAAGTATATTAAAGCAGCATTAATTATAAATAAAAAACTATTTAATATATTATATATATACTTAAACTTACTTATTATCTTAGATACTAAGCAATATACATACATAATAAAACATCCATATATAAAAGAATATAATAAAGAATATATTTGAATACTTAACTTCATTACTTAAATAACTTAGATACTAAAGATTCACTCTTTACTTTTTTACCATTATCTTCTAGATAATTCATTGAGTTTACTACACCATTAAGAGTAAGCTGACCCTGAAAAGTATCAAGCTTTACCATCTCTAAACCATTTCCTTTTATAAGAAGATGTCCCATGACAGTCTCTAAAAAAAACTCATGCTCATCAAAACTTTCAACTTTTTTAACACCAGTTATTAATACGTTTTTTCTTTCCTTAATTTGTACTACATGATTAAAATTCTCTAACTCCTTAGTTTTATCCATAGTTCCTCCTAAAATAAGTTTATGATTAAAACTATTATGTATTACAAAAAAACTCCCTAAGGAGTTTTAAAATTTTTTATTCTTCTTCTACTACACTATCAGGTACATAATCTTCAGCTTTTTCATAAGCATCTAATATTTCTTTTTCAAATGTAGTTCTTACTTCTTGAGTAATTGGATGAGCAATGTCTCTATAACTTCCAGTCTTAGTTTTACGACTTGGCATAGCTATAAATAAACCCTTGTCACCATCAATTATTCTAATGTCGTGAATGGCAACCATATCATCTAAAACGATAGTAGCACTGCCTTTCATACGTGAGCCTTCTTTTTCCACCTTACGTACATTAACAGATGTAATCTTCATAGTATTTCCTCCTTAAGCATAATCTTATTTTATTCTACAACTTTTATTCACTTATTGCAAGACTTTTATTGATATTTTATTAGTTAATATATCTACAAAAGAAAAAGAATACTTTTCCTTACCATTAATCACTATAAAAATCCTATCATAAACCTCATTAATAGTACCTTCATATACCTCTTTTCTATTTCTACCAATATTTACTTTAATAATAACTTTCTTACTTAATAATTTACACACTTCATCTTTTATTTTATTAATATTCATTTATTTTGTTCCCTTGGATACCCAGTAAACATAGTTCCTTTAGAAATAAGTCCACCCATCCCATCTTTTCCATATTTTGTTTTAGATAAAATACTAATAATATCTGTATCTTTATTCTTATTCCAAAAACTAATAACTACCGCTATTATAGCAGGATCTAAAGCATGTATATTTATTCTCTTAGGACTTGATGCATATGTAGAACCTGCTTTAATAAGAATTTCATAATTACTTTGACATGCTCCAGCAATAATAATTAAATTACTTTGATTCTTCTCATACTCTCTTGCCTTCTTTACAGCAAGTGCAAAATTATCACTATTCTTATATAAACTTGTATTTCCTATTCTTTTCTTATAATAAGCATCATGCCCAGTTATAACAAGAATATCAGGCTTATATTCATTTAATAAATCTACTACATAATATTGTATATCTTTTTCCTTTATACATTTCCCAGTAGCTTGTACTAAAGAAGACTTATAATAATCCATACACCTTTTTAAATAATCTTCGTCACCATCAATATGTAGTACCCTACCAGGTATAAAAAAATAATCATCATTATTTTTTGGTATATTATCCCTTATAATATTAAGATATTCACTATTATTTTCTAAATTACTTTCTTCTTCCTTAAGATCATCTTCATTAGAATCAGCTATCAATCTATAATTAACACCTTTTAAAATATAATCTCCATTATTACTACTCACTACTTTAAAAAGAATATCATTACCATAAGAATTCCTAGATACATATGCACCTACTCTAATCATGTCATCACCATTATAACTATATGTAAAAAAATAAAAAAATATCTAACAAAGTTTATTAGATATTTCTACAAATTCATCTATTTCTATCTCTTCAGCCCTACACTTAGTACTCTTATTGTGCTTCTTTAGTATTTCCTCTATAGTAATTAAATCATAATCCTTAAGATTATTTTTTAAGTTCTTTCTCTTCTGTTTAAAACTATCCTTTACTAACTTAAAAAAGTATTCCTCATTAATTACCTTATAAGCCTTCTCTTTTCTTATCATCTTAATAACAGTACTATCAACATTAGGAATAGGATTAAAATTCTCCCTAGATACTTCTGCTACATTAAATATATCAAAATAATAGCTAAGATACACACTTAAAGAATTATAGGATCTAGAGCAAGGCTTAGCCATATACCTCAAAGCAACTTCCTTTTGAACCATTATAATAATCTCATAAACATCTAAACTATTAATTATCTTCTGTACTATAGCAGTAGTAATATAATATGGTAAATTAGCAATTACAAGTAACCTACTATATTTATATTTACTAACATACTTACTAATATCAACCTCTAAAAAATTCTCATAAACAACCTCTAAATTATCCTTAGCTATTAAATCAAGTTTTTCTTTTAACCTCTTATCTATCTCAAAAGCAAGTACAAAAGCATTTTTATTAGTAAGTTCCTTTGTAAGAACACCCTCTCCAGGTCCTATTTCAATAATTAACGAATCATCTATAATATCAGCACTCTCAATAATTTTATTAACAATAAAACTATTATTTAAAAAGTTTTGACCCAAAGACTTCTTATGTATAAACTGTTTACCATCCATATCTTAATACTTCAACTTCTAAATTTTTAACTCTACCAACTTTACTATATGCTTCCTCTTTAGTCTCTGTTAATAAATCTAATATATTATTCTTAACAGCTCCACCTCTGTCCATCACTACAGCAATAATATCAGTATCAGATAAACGAGCATTATTAAACTTCATAATAGTACCACAAGGATAAAGATTACTACTAGCTACTATTCTTACGCTTCCATAATCTTTATCATCAAAATAAATACCCTTCTCAATTACATTAGTTCTAGGTTTACAAGCAAGAACTCCAGAGCATCCAGGGCAAGATCCTGTATAACCAGTTAGCTCCCCTATAAAAGAACTCTTAGGTTCATAAAGAGCAACCTTAAATAATCCTTCTTGCTTCTTTCTAATATCCTCTTCATCAAGAGCTTTTTCTTCATCAATATTTTTAACAGATATTTCTTTAAAAGTATAAAAAGAAGACATAAACATACCTGTTACAGTTACCCCTATTAACACTAAAACAAATATAAATTCAAAAAATCTTCTATAATTAAATTTCTTTTTCATATATTAGTATTCTATCATATTTTCTAATTCAAGTCAAAACAAGTGCCTATATTACTATAAGTTCTGCTTATTAACTCATCACTAGATATATTAAATAAGTTAGATACATACTCCAAGGTTTTAACTATATACGAAGGTTCATTCTCTCTACCTCTATAAGGTTCAGGAGCTAAGAAAGGACTATCTGTTTCTAGTACTATATTATCAAGACCTATCTCCTTAATATACTCTTTTAACTTAGAATTCTTAAAAGTAATTACTCCACCTATTCCTAAGAGATAACCTAGTTTAATATATTCCTTAGCACATTCTAAAGAGCCACTAAAACAGTGTATTACACCTTTTAAATTATAATGCTTTAAAATATCAATAGTATCTTTAAAAGCATCTCTACAATGAATTATAACAGGTAAATTATACCTCATAGCAAGATCTAACTGATCAATAAACACTTTCTTTTGCAAATCCTTATTACATTGATCATAATGATAATCAAGACCTATTTCACCTATAGCAGCCACCTTATTATTACTAATAATATCCTCTAATTCAATTAAATTAAAACCTTCAACATTCTGTGGATGACATCCAACAGCACTATATAGAAATCCTTTATAAACAGAAGACAATAAAACCACTTCCTTAGAAGAAGCTATATCCTCAGCACAATTAATAATTTTTTTAACACCTGACTCCTTAGCCCTTACTAACACATCATCTATATTATTATAAATAGATGAATATATATGAGCATGTACATCACATAACATTATAACTCCTTATTATTTTCACTTTCTAAATAAAAATATTTAATACCAAATAACCCAAAAGTAAATGTAAATATTACCTCATATAACCTATCATGCTTAAATATAGTTATAACAAAACAAAGTAGAACAATTAATGCAGAAATCTTTACTAGCTTTTTATTTGTTTTTATACCGCTCAAAATTTCTTTCATATTTATCATAACAAATATAACACAGAATTACATATCTGCAAGCAATAAGTCAAATATTCTTAATACTTTACATTTTTTTACAGCATTCGACAAATTACATAGTTTTTTCTATTCTAACAAAAAGCATCTCATTAGTTGGTAACAGCGTTCCCTCTTTTAATACACCAAATGTTTTAACACTACTAAATTCAAGATGTTCACTAGTTAAAAAACTTAAAGCCTTATCACTAGTATCAGGTAAAAAAGGTCTAAGATACAAAGAACCAATTCTAATAAACTCAAGTAAATTATAAAGCACAGTTCCAAGTCTACCTATATTTTCTTCCTTAGCAAGAATCCAAGGAGTAGTATCATCTATATACTTATTACACTTTCTAAAAAAATTAAACACTTCATCTGTTGCCTCATTAACCCTAATATCATCTATTTTATTATTAATAACATCATATAAATTAAGAGCATCATCTATAAGTAATTTATCTAACTTCTCCTCAGTACCCATAGATGGAATAATACCATCAAAGTACTTTTCTACCATCTTTAAAGTTCTATTAACAAGATTACCATATAAATTAACTAAGTCAGAGTTTATCCTATCAATAAGTAATTCTTCAGTAAAATTACCATCACTAGCAAATGGAATCTCATGTAACAAATAATATCTAACAGCATCTACTCCATACTTATTAACAAGACTATCAGCATATTCAATATTACCCTTACTCTTACTCATCTTATCATTACCAAAAAGTAACCAAGGATGTCCAAATATCTTTTTAGGTAATTCAAGACCAAGAGCATGAAGAATAATAGGCCAGTATATAGCATGAAATCTTATAATATCTTTTCCTATAATTTGTACATCAGCAGGCCAAAACTTCTTAAACTCTTCACTAGGCTTATGTTCATCATACCCTAAAAAAGTAATATAATTACTAAGAGCATCCAACCAAACATATATAACATGTTTATCATCAAAATCAACAGGTATACCCCACTTAATAGAAGTTCTAGATACACATAAATCCTGTAATCCTGGTTTAATAAAATTATTTACAATCTCATTCTTTCTACTAATAGGCTCTATAAAAGTAGGATGACTTTCTATATAATCAAGTAAAAATTTAGAATACTTACTAGTTTCTAAAAAATAAGCTTCTTCACTAGTCTTTTTAAGTTCCCTTTTACAATCTGGACACTTTCCATCTTCTGTCTGACTCTCAGTAAAAAAAGATTCACAAGGTACACAATAAAGTCCCTCATACTTTCCTTTATAAATATCTCCTTGATCATATAACTTCTTAAATATCTTTTGAACACACTTAACATGCTCTATATCAGTAGTCCTAATAAACTTATCATAAGATATATTAAGACAATCCCATACTTCTTTAATACCTAAAGATTCACGTGTTACATACTCTATAGGACTAATACCTTCATTACTTGCTTTAAACTCAATCTTCTCACCATGCTCATCTGCTCCAGTTTGAAAATAAACCTCATACCCATTCTCTCTCTTATATCTTGCAATAGCATCCGCTATAACAGCATCAACTGTATTACCTAAATGAGGTTTCCCAGATGCATATGCAATAGCTGTAGTAATATAAAAACTCTTCTTATCCATTATTTCTTATCTCCTTTACCAGTACTTCCTAGACCACCCATTCTCTTTTCTGTAGTAAAATCATCATCAGTTACCAAATAATTAACAAATATCCCCTGAACTATTCTACTCTTCTTTTCAAAAACTATTTCTTTATCACTCTCATTCTGAACTGATAAAAATATATGACCCTCATTATCAGGATTATTATAATAATCACTATCCAAAACTCCTACTTGATTAGTAAGTCTAACATTATACTTAAACCCTGTAGAACTTCTTACTATTAATAATAATATATCATTATAGTTCATACACACCTTAATACCCGTCGCTATTTTTATAACCTCTTTAGGCTTAAGTACAATATCATTTATTAACTCAAAATCATATCCTGCACTGTGTGCACTATGTCTTCTAGGAACACAGTAACTATTATATTCCTCTTTATTTCCTAGATTATTCTTTCTAAACTCATTAAATGATATCTTTTCAAACTTTCTCATACATATCCCTCCAAAGAAAAAAACACGAATAAAGGACGAGCTAACACCCGTGGTACCACCTTATTTCGTGAATTATCATTTCACCTTATTAACAGTTAACGCCTAAACTACGAGATAAAGTTCATATAGCCATACTCATTACTTTAATTAATTCTCTTCCACCACTAAGAACTCTCTATATAATCCCCATAACTACACACTATAATCACAACTTCACTGTTAAGAAGTATATCATATTATTTTTATTTAATCAATTATTAGCCAGCATTTTTCTTACTAAAGAATGTATAACATTTATAACAAGTAAATTATTATTAGTTATCTCTGTATTAGCAATAATAACAAAAGACCCTATAACATCCGCATCCACTATAATAGGAAGTACAGCATACTTAGTATTAACACTAAACTTACTAGTAATATTCAAAGTATTAATATTATTAACTATTACTTTCTTTCTATCATCTAATAACCTAATAAAACCACTATCCAAATCATTATTAACTAGTTCCTCATAATTCTTAGAACTACTCATTATAACCTTTTCCATATTAGTAACAATAACATCAAAATCAAAATACTCATTAATTATACTAATATAATTACTAACCTCATCCTCTAAAGACTTATCTTTAGAAAACCTTCTTAATATTATATCCTTCTCCTCAACAAAAATCTCAATATCATTATTACTTCTAATATTAAGATTATTTCTTATCTCCTTAGGAATAACAATCCTTCCTAATTCATCAATCTTTCTAATTATACCCGTAGTCTTCATATGTACTCCTCTATTTTATTAGTTTAGATAAATAAAGTACATATTATACATATAATCTTTAAATCATACTACTTTTATAGCTTTTACAATATATTTAAGTAACTCAAGAAGATATATAATATAATGCTTATCATAATTTAACTTCGAAAGTCTAATAATAATATATTCATTTTTATATATAAACTTAAAATTACTATTAATTTTACTACCTACTACAAATAACTCATCCACACTTAATAAACTATATACTTCCTTAGGAACTTTAATAGATATAAACTTATCATTATTATCCATTATATTAATATTTAAATGATTAAGTAACTTCTCAGCATACTCCTGACACATATATATATAAAGTTTATCATCTATATTACCATATCTATCTTCAATCTCACTTAGTACACTATTAAATGAAACTTCATCATTAATCTCATCTATTTTCTTATAAATCTCAATAATAAGTTCATCTTCACTTACTGTTTCTTTTCTAACATGAGTTTCTACATCATCAATAGTTTTCTCTAAGTTTATATCAGCATCAATAGAATCTACTCCAGTATTTACAAGTTCTAAATACAAATCAACACCTACACTATCAATAAATCCAGCTTGAGCTCTTCCTAAAATATCACCGGCTCCTCTAATAGATAAATCTCTGTATGCAATATTATATCCACTACCTAAAGCTGTTAACTCTTTAATACTTTCAAGCCTTTTTATAGCAGTAGAAGTTAATACTTTATTTTTTCTATACATTAAATATGCATAAGCTATTCTATCACTTCTTCCAACTCTACCCCTTATTTGATACAACTGACTTAATCCAAAATAATCAGCATCTATTACTATTAAAGTATTAGCATTAGGTATATCAATACCATTTTCTATTATAGTAGTACTTATTAAACAATCATACTTACCTTCTGTAAACTCCTTCATAATATCCTGCACCTGTGCCTTATGCATTCTACCATTAGCATAACAAATACTAGCCTCTGGTATAAGATCTCTATATTTATTAGCAGTCTGTTCCATATTATCTATTTTATTATATAAAATAAATACTTGACCTCCTCTAGCCTTCTCCTTTAATATAACCTCTCTTATTAACATCTCATCATAACCAATTACATAAGTCTGCACCGGAAACCTATTCTTAGGAGCACTTTCTATTAAAGATAAATCCCTTATACCAACTAAACTCATCTGTAGACTCCTAGGTATAGGAGTAGCTGACACACTAAGAACATGAACATTACTTTTAATTTCTTTAATCTTTTCCTTATGACTAACTCCAAAACGATGTTCCTCATCTATAACAAGTAAACCTAAATCATTAAATACAACATCATCACTAAGTAACCTATGAGTCCCAAATATTAAATCAATTTTCTTAAGCTTAAGATCTTCTAGTATCTTTTTAGCTTCAGCTAAAGTACTATACCTATTAAGAACAGCAATATTTACTCCGTAATCCTTAAACCTATTAATAGCACTTAAATATTGCTGATGAGAAAGTAAAGTAGTAGGACATAAATACATAACCTGCTTATCATTAAGAATAGTCTTAAAAATAGCCCTAAAAATTACCTCAGTCTTACCATATCCTACATCCCCACAAAGAAGCCGATCCATAGGTATACCTTTTTCTAAATCCCTTTTAATTTCATTAGAAGTTTTCTTTTGATCCACAGTATCTTCATACTCAAAATCATCTTCAAACTTTCTTTGAAGATCATTATCAGCCTCATAAGCCTCTACCTTAACACGACTTCTTTCCTTATATATTTTTAATAACTTCTCAGTTAATAAAGATATATTCTCTTTTATACGCTTCTTAGTCTTACTCCATTCACTACTATTTAAACTATATATTTTAGGCTTACTTCCCTCTTTAGAAGAATACTTATATAGCTTACTAACATCCTCAACAGATAAATATAACTTATCATTACCCTTATATTTAATAAGAATATAATCCCTTAACTGCCCTCTTTTAGATATAGTAACAATACCTGAGTATATACCTATTCCATACCTTTTATGAACAACATAATCTCCATTCTTAATCTCATCAAAACTATTAACTTTCTTCCCACACTTAAACTTACTAACATAATAATCATTTTTAATAGGTGCACTTAAATCATTATCACAATAATAATAAATATCCTTATATATAAAACCTTTTATTAATAAACCCTCTTCTATAGTTATATCTACTTTTTTATCCTTAAATAACTTATTATACTTATTACTCATAGTATAAAAATACTTAACACACTTGTTAGATCTAATACTTTTATAAAACTCCTCTTCCTTATCATAAAAGTAAGGTATTTCTTCCCCATTAAAAACATAATCATATGTTCCTTCATTATTAAGTAAATCAACAAAAACCTTAGTATTTATTATAATATCTTTTAAATTAAAATATTGATTATTAGAATTATCATACATACTAATCATCTTAAATAAATTATCTTGTGAAAAAAGTATTTGTTCATAATCCTCAAATACCACATTAGGATTATCTAAGTATTCACACAAACTACTCATAGAGTTATTATATTCATCTTTAAACGGTAAAATATCAATGCTATTTACATTTTTAATAGATAACTGAGTATTCTCATCAAATTCTCTAATATTATCGACCTGATTATCAAAAAATTCAATCCTAAAAGGAGCATTCTCATTAATACCAAATACATCAAGAATATAACCTCTAGATGAAAACTCTCCATTAGATGATACAACCGTTTCTCTATTGTATCCTATATTAATAAGTTTTTCCTCTATTTCCTTCTTATTAACTATATCTCCTATTTTAATAGATATCTTCTTTGAAGAAAACTCACCACAAGAAGGTAGTTTTTTTAAGAAACTATTAGTATGACAAATAACTATCTTCTTACCCTCACTTTGAAATTCATTTAAAAATTTCATCCTCATCATAAGCAAATCAGGAGATAGTGCTATAGACTTCTTAGTAAGAAACTCATCCTCTGGAAATAAATATACATTTTCATAATATCTTCTTAAATCATTAAACCTTTTACTCGCTTCATTAATATTAGAAGTAACTATAACAACATTCTTCTTACATGAATAAAACATATATAATAACATTTGATTATATAATTCATTTTTAGTTATAGAAATCTTAATATTATCTATAACCTTAAAATCAAATAATTTACAAGCTATCCTACTCAAAACTTTCTCTCGAATTATATTTATTCATAAGCTTATCAAAATCCATTATTAAAAAATCATCAATAATGATTAAACATAACTCCTCTACATTCAAAACAATCTTCTTTTCATCAATATTAAACTTACCAAGAACATAATCTATTACATCTGTATTCTTATTAGATATACCTATTCTAAGCCTCTTAAAGTCATTTGTTCCAGTTTCCTTTATAATACTTTTAATTCCATTATGACCCGCTGATGATCCTCCACTTTTAAGTCTAATATTACCTAACTTAATATCCATATCATCGTGTATAACTAACACATCATCAATAGAAATATTAAAATACTTCATATATTTAACTACAGCCTCTCCTGATAAATTCATATAAGTTAAAGGCTTAATAAATACAACCTTCTCATTATTAAAATTATACTCAGAGTACAAAGCATTATACTTCTTCTTAAATACTAAACTTTTACACTCAGCATAACCATTAAGAACTTCAAAACCTACATTATGCCTAGTATTATTATACTTTGCTCCATAGTTACCTAAACCAACTATTAATTTCATACATATTACCTCTCTTTATATTTATTATATAATAAATTCTTAGAAACTCCATTATTTTTAGAAACCTCATATATAGCATCCTTAGTAGATAACCCCTTATTAATAAGACTACTTATATCATCAAACATCTTCTCATAATTAAATTCTTCCTTAGTAATAGTCTTATCAATTATAATAACAAACTCCCCTTTAATATCCTTATAATAATCTATTGCCCCTAAAACACTTCCTCTAAAAACTTCCTCATACATCTTAGAAATTTCTCTAGAAACACTAATGTTTACATTACCATAAACATCATTAATTAAATTAATAGTTTTAATAAACCTATGAGGTGCTTCATATAATATAGTAACATAGTTAATACGCTTAAGTATCTCTAATTCCTTTTTAGCAAGAGTTACTTTGCTATTTAAAAATCCAAAAAATAAAAAATTATTAGCTTCTATTCCAGACATATTAAGAGCTGGTAAAAACGCACATGCACCAGGTAAAGCAATAACATCAACATTATTTTTAATTAATTCCTTAGTCATTAAAAACCCAGGATCACTTATTAAAGGTGTTCCTCTATCAGACACATAAGCTACATCTTTACCATCTCTTAAAACATCAAGCACAGCAGTAATATTACCAAGCTCATTATACTTATAACAAGATTTTATATCCTTCTTAATATTCAAATGATTAAGAAGCTGTTTAGTAACCCTAGTATCTTCTGCCAAAATAAGAGATGCATTCTCAAGAATTTTTATACCTCTTAAAGTAATATCTTCAAGATTACCAATAGGAGTAGGTACCAAATAAAACTTTCCTACATCGCTTTTACTATAACTTTTTTGTATCATATTTAATTCCTTTCAAAAAGTATATTAACTTCTTTAGTATAACTTCCATCACTATTATGAACTATAATTCCTTTTTCTACAATAACTCCTTCTTTTGCATTCTTTCTTCCTTCAATAAGAACCATATTAGATTCACTATCTTTCTTAGGATAAATAAACTTAATACGTTTAGGCTCTATATTATTTTTCTTCATCTTTTCAAGAATTTCACACAACCTCTCAGTCCTATGAACAAGAACCAAAGAACCACCATTTTTTAATAACTTCCTACTACAAACTATAATGTCTTCTATATTAATTAAATTCTCATGTCTAGCATTAGACTTAACTATATTTTCACTTCTTAAACTAAACTCGTTAATTTTAAAATAAGGTGGATTACATAATATAAGATCAAAAGAATCCGTATCATATAACTTACTAACATTTAATATATCTTCATTAATAATTTCTATTCTATCATCAAGACCATTAATTCTAACAGATTCTATAGCCAAATCATAAATTTCTTTTTGAACTTCCACTCCAATAATCTTTTCTTTAGTTTTAGTAGACAAAATTAAAGGTATTGGAGCATTCCCTGTACCTAAATCCATTATATTTTTAGTCTTATTAGTGATAATAGCAAAGTTAGGCAACAGTATAGACTCTAAACTAAAATTAAAAAAATCTTTACGTTGACATATTTTTAAATTATTATAACCCACTAAATCATTTATTACATTTTCCACATTTATCACATTTATCTTTCTTATCTAAATTAACTTGTATATAATTATTTTCTTTAGTAACAAATGTATATTTTTTATTAAGAATATCTAAAGACACAACTTTTCCCTCGCCTAAATCACATTTAATAAACTCTCCCATATTAGGAAGAACTTTTCTATTTTCATAATAAACATCATCTTCATAATTTAAACAACATAATAATCTACCACACACACCATTAATTTTATTAGGATTAAGTGCTAAATTTTGATTCTTAGCCATAGAAATAGTAACTGAATCCAAATCATTTAAAAAACAAGAACAACATAATTGTCTTCCACATACACCTAATCCAGAAATATTCTTAGCTTTATCTCTTATTCCTATTTGTCTTAATTCAATTCTAGTCTTATAAATATTAGCAAGATTTTTAGCAAGTTCTCTAAAATCAACTCTAGACTCGGCTATAAAATATAGTATTAATTGAGTTCTATCAAAACTATAAAAAGCATCAACAAACTCCATAGGTAACTTTAACTTCTTAGCCATATCAATAGCTTTATGCATAGCTCTTCTTGAATCAAGCTCATTCTTTTCTTGATACTTAATATCTTCCTCATTAGCCACTCTTAATATATTAGATATACCATTTTTAGAATTATATTCAGTTACTTCTTTTAAAGATTTAACCTCACCTATCTGCTTACACTTATCATCACTTACTATGACTTTATCATATAACTTTACATCCTCTGTTCCTTCAAAATTAATTATTTTACCATTTTTTTTAAACTGTACACCTACTATTTTCATCCTCTAATTCCTCCAAAACTCAATTATTAATTTATCAATAGATAAACTTATACTTAAATTATAGTTCATATCTTTAATAATGTCATTAATAACTAACAATTTCTTAAGAATCTTTTCATTATTATTAATGACAGCCACCCTTTTCACATCACTTTCATTATTAACAAAGTACTCCATCTTCTTATTATTTCTATAATTAAGACAATCCTTATAAAAGTATTCTAACAAATTAAGACTTAAAATAAAACTTTCTCTATCTTTAACATCCAAAGCATTGCAAATAAAAGAATCTTTTTTTGACTTTTCAACATTATTAATAAAATTTAATGTACTTAGTAAAATTTTTTCATAATCCTTAGAATAAATATCATCATTCATAGTATCACTACTAATAAAATAGTTCTTACACCTTGATTTAATAGTTGGTAAAACCATACTAAAATTTTTAGTTAATAAAAAAGCATAAATATTATCTTCAGGTTCCTCTAATTGCTTTAATAATATATTAGAAGACTTCACATTCAATTTCTCAGCATTTATTATAATATAAACCTTGTTACTACTAAATTGTGCCCTGTTTATAATTCTACTTTTTAATACATTAATCTCATCTTTGCATATAGTTTTAACTTCCATTTCATTAACTATTATTACATCAGGATTAACAAAAATAGAACCTTTACCATTAAAATATTTATTAGTTATAAGCTTGTCCAATTCATCTTTAATACATGAAAAAGAAACATTTCCAATTAAAAATGCATGAGCTTTTCCATTATTATCAATATCTTTTTTAACTACCTCTAACATACTTTCCTATCCTATTATTTTTTTTAAAACAAACAACCCAACTATTGCAGGTAAACCTAAAACACTAACAAAAGAAATAGAAATTAAGTTAATAGGAATAATATTACCTGTCTTAAAAATAATCAGATTTATAGTATACAACATACATATAGCAATTACTATCTTTTTTACTACATTAATTACAATTTTCATAATCATTTCCTCAGTAATAATATGTAAATACCTTACTACTTATGTATAAACTTTCTATCCTCTAAAGCTCTAGTTAATAAATTAGGATCTAAATATTCAATATCCGTACCAAGAGGAATACCATAAGATAATCTAGAAACCTTAACATCCTTTTTCTCTAACAATTTCTGTATATATAAAGAAGTTGTTTCTCCTTCAATACTAGAATTAAGAGCAATTATAACTTCCTTAGTCATATCATTAATTCTATAATTAATTAAAGAATATAAATTTATATCCTCTGGATTAACCCCCTCTATAGGTGAAATAACACCATTTAAAACATGATATACACCTCTATAATTAGCCGACTTTTCAAACATACACACACTTCTAGAATCAGGTACAACACAAATAGTTGACTTATCTCTTCTATCATCTTGGCAAATAGAACATATTTCATCATCAGTAAAATGGTTACACACCTTACATTTATTAATATTTTTTTTAAACATTAATAAACTATAACTAAAATCTTCCACCTCTTTTTGATCTAATTTATCTATAGCATAAACAAACCTTTCAGCTGATTTTTCACCAATACCAGGTAGTTTCTTAAAATTTTCTAATAAATTAATAAAACTTTTGGGATACATTAAATTAATCCTTCCATACCAGAAGAATATTTACCTAGTTTTTCTTTTTTATCATTAGCAATCTTTGCTAAAACTTCTCCAATTGTTAAAGATATAACATCTTGTAAAATTTCAGCATCCTCTAATAAAGAATCATCAGTAATTAAGAATTTTAATACTTCCATTTTCCCGTTCATCTCAAGTAATACTCCTTGTTTTTCAACAGTATAAATGCTTTTATCCAATTCACACTTTATACCATTTACCTCTTTTTGTAATTTCATAGCTTGAGACATTAAATTCTGCATATTCATAAACTTGTCCTCCTTCTTTACTTAACCTCTATATTAATTTCCCCAAAAACATCAATTGCAGAACTTTCTACGTTTTCTTTAATGTTCTTAGATTTATTAATAACTTTTTTTTCATCAATAAACTTATATTCCACATTTCTTTTTTTATCCAATATAAATTTATTTTTAACTTTTTTCCATTCCTCAATAGAAATAGCAACAACGTTTCCAGAATATTTAAAACATTTTTTAAATATTTTCTTACATAATTCCATATTATCATTAATATAATCAATATTACTAATTTGATTCACACATAGTGCTAAGCACTTTGTACCAGCAACAACGATCTTACAATCACTTAAAATTTTAGCAATATGATTAAATTCTTTATCTGCAAAAAAATCTTCTATTTTCTCAAAAGATTCGCGCAACTCATTAAGTTTATTTTTATCAGCTGTAGCAAGAGCGTTATTAATTCTAACTTTTAATATATCATCATTAACTCCCTCATCTTCAACATAGTTACTTTTTATACAAACCTCATTTACTTCTGTTTTATCTATTTTATCTATTTTGCCCTCACTACTCATAATAGGAATCTTATTATCATTACCTTCTATATTTATTAACTCATATAACTTAAGATAATAAATTTCAAATATAATTTTTTGATTATCAGATACCTTTAACTCATTAATTAATTCTACCAACAACTTAATAATCTTTAAAGAAACATCATTATCTATTTTATCAAACTCTTGAAGCTCTATTTTTCTTTTCTCATCAAAATAATTATGAGTATTATTATTAACAGAAATATCTCTCATCAATACTAACATTTTTTCAGAAACTCTACTATAACTTCTACCATTATCATATAACTGAGTAATTATATCTAACCCCTCTGGCATGTTCTTATTAATAATTGATAGAAATATATCCTTAATTGTTTGCATAGATACTAATCCACTCACATTATATAACATTTTTTCCATTTCTTCAAAGTTCTCAGCAGCCATTACTTGTTCTAATAAATTAATAGCATCTCTAAGACCGCCATCAGACAACTCTACTATCAATTTTAATATCTTTTCATCAACCTTAATCTTCTCTTTTTTAACAATAAAGTTTAGTTTCTCAAGCGAACACACGTTTGATATTTTTTTAAAATCAAATCTTTGACACCTTGATAAAACCGTTAATGGAACCTTATTAATTTCAGTTGTTGCTAATATAAAAACAACATGAGATGGTGGTTCCTCTAAAGTTTTTAATAAAGCATTAAAAGCATTTATTGATAACATATGAACTTCATCTATAATATAAACTTTATATTTACAATTATTAGGGACTAATTTAGCATTATTAACAATTTCTCTTATTTCATCCACACCATTATTGCTAGCTGCATCCATTTCAATAATATCTACATTGTTTTTTCCTAACAACTTACAAGCAAAGCATTCATTACACATATCACCTGTTATATTATTTTCACAGTTTATAGTCTTAGCAAAAATCTTAGCTATACTTGTTTTTCCCGTTCCTCTAGGGCCACTAAAAAGATAAGCATGGCTAATCCTATTATTAATAATACTAGACTTCAAAATCTTAATAATAATGTCTTGGCCTATTACTTCAGAAAAATTATTAGGTCTATACAATCTATATAATGCTTTACTATTTTCCATTATTCCTCCTGATTAATTTTATCACATCTTAGCCAATTAATAACACTATCTTTTATCTAAAAAAAACTTTTGCATATTATCCCTTATTTTACATCCATAACTATGATCAACTTTTATAAAGTTAGTAATTAAATTATTGCATTTTTCATTATCTAGTAAATAATATACATTATTAATTCTACACTCTTTTATTACCTCACTGCACATAGAACAAGGCTTTAAAGTAACATATAAATCACAACCATTTAATCTCCAATTATTACTTTTTTTGCAAGCTTTTTTAATAGCAATAATCTCAGCGTGATCAAGAGGATTATTAGATGTGTTTCTTTTATTATAGCCCTTAGCTATAATTATATTATTTTTCACAATTACAGCAGAAACAGGTATCTCTCCATGTTTAAATGCACACATTGATAATTTATATAATTCATTAAATATAGTTTCATTCATACTTATCCTTATAAAAAGCACACACGCATTATCACCTTATGGCTGCTATCTTCCGATTCTGACCAATTTCAATTAAATGCGTTGTGCATATATATAATACTATAGTTTTGTATCTAAGTAAATTGAAAAGTATTCAAATTCATATAAATTTACACAAATTATTTTTATATGTAACTTGTAAAATAATGTGCATAACTTGTTATTAACAGCTACTTCTGTTTTTAAAATAAAATGTGCAAAAAGTATTTCCCGGGAAATACTTTTTATTATATTATTTTTATATATTTTACGCAAAACATTATAAGTAGTGTTATTTATAAGAGTTTATAGCATAAATCATAAAATCATACAGCCTATAAAAACCGCAAACATGTGCA
>JAVVTI010000012.1:0-20665 GCA_036653735.1 Bacilli bacterium
GTGTTGGAATCTATATAAGATTATCAAGAGAAGATGAAAAAGTAGGAGAAAGTGAAAGTGTTACTAATCAAAGAAGCTTACTTACTAAATATGTTAGTGAAAATGGATATAAGTTAGTAGGAACGTATATAGATGATGGTTTTAGTGGGACAAACTTCAATCGTCCAGACTTTAAAAGAATGCTAGGTGATATTGAAGAAAATAAAATAAATATGGTTATTACTAAAGACTTATCAAGACTAGGAAGAGACTATATTGGAACCGGTGAATATTTAGAAAGATACTTTCCTGAGCACAACGTTAGATATATTGCACTTACAGATAATATAGACACATGTTTAGATAGTTCAAATATTGATATGGCACCATTTAAAGCTGTATTTAATGATATGTATGCCAAAGATATCTCTAAGAAAATTAGAACTGCTCTACGTACTAAACAAAAAGATGGAAAATGGGTAGGAGGTTGTCCTCCATTTGGATATAAAATTGATCCTGATGATAAAAACCATTTAGTACCAAATAGTGAAGAGTCCTGGATAATTAAAAAAATATTTACCCTTGCAAGAGCGGGTAAAACACCATATCAAATTAAAGACATTCTTATAAATGAAAAAATACCAACCTCATCAATACTAAGAAAAAATAATCGCAGTAAAAATAGTTATGCATCAAAAGAAGGTATTTGGAATACCAGAACTATCAAGTCTATATTACAAAATCAGTTATACGTAGGAGATTTAGTTCAAAATAGAAGAACAAAGATTAATTATAAACTCAAGAAAATAGTATGGAATTCCAAAGAAGACTGGATCATAGTAAAAAATACACATGAACCATTAGTTAATAAAGAAGACTTTAAGTACATAAGCAAAATACTACCTAAAAATAGTAATAGACCAGAAAAGAAAACAACAAGACTATTAGATGGTTTATTATATTGTTATGAATGTAAACATAAACTTGGAATATGTGCACCTAGAAAAAGTGATAGCAGAACATATCTAGTATGTAATTATTATAGGATGCATTCTAAACATGGAGTTTGTACTTCTCACGGATTTAATTATGATTACTTAGAAGCGGGAGTATTAAATATTATAAAAATGTTATCTATACAGTACTTAAAACCTACTGAATTAAAAGCTTCTATTAGAAATATAAAACTATCTAATCCAAAAACTAATCTAGAGCTTGAATTAAATTCTTTAAACCATGATATAAAAGAAATTATAACTAAACTAGATCAAATGTATTTAGATAAGCTAGATGGCAAAATAACAAGTGAAATGTATAATAGAATTAGTTTAAAACTAAATGAAGAAATTAATATAAAAAACATAAGACTAAATGATGTTAAAAAATTAATAAATAACCTAACTGATAACTTTGATATAAATAAAACAATTGATAAATTATTAATAGAATTCCTAAAAGTAGAAACACCATCACGAGAAATGATGTTAGAATTAATTGAAAAAATTGAGGTCCATAAAGACAAACAAATAGATATTTATTTTAATTTTAAAAAATTAAATTTTTTATTACAAAATAGTCATACATAATAACTACAAGCAGAAGGCTTACCTATGATGATAACATTAGTACTATCATCAAATATGAAAAGAATGCTAAATAGTAATGTACTTGTAAGAAAAATGGTAGGTATAGAAACAGCAGGTTCATTAAATACACTCTTTGTAGATAAAACAGGTACTATAACAGAAGGTATCTTCTCACTTGATAAAATATACTCATCATCACTAAAAGACTATGCACCACTATTAAATAATGATGAAGAATCCTTATTAATAAAACTATCCTTATACTATAATACTTCCTCTATATATGAAAATGATAAAATAATATATGGAAACTCTACTGAAAAAGCTATAAAAAAATATCTAGGAAATACTACATATAATTATAAAGAAATAAATAAACAAAAATTCACAAGCGATAATAAATACTCATCATGTACTATAAACTATAATGGTACTACTACTTTCTTTATAGGTGCATACGAAGTAATACTAGATAAATGTACCTATAAATATACCCATGGTAAAAAAGAATATATAAAAAATAAAGATGAAATAATATCTAAAATAACCTCTATTACTAAAAAGGGATACAGAGTATTATCTCTTTCTTATTCAAATAAAACCTACCTAAAAGACTCATGCTTATTAGGCTTTATATGCCTAAAAGATAACCCTAGAAAAAATGCCCAAAGTGCTATAAATACTATTAAAGATGCAGGAATAAATGTAATTATGGTAACAGGAGATGCACCAGAAACAGCCATTTCAGTAGCTAGAGAAACAAATATACTCTCATCACCCAGTGATATTATACTAACTAGTAAAGAACTATCTAAACTAAGTGATAATGATATTAAAAAAATATTTAATAATATAAAAATAGTAGCAAGAAGCTTCCCAGAAGATAAAATAAGACTAGTACGTATAGCACAAGAACTATCACTAGTTGTAGGTATGACAGGAGATGGTATAAATGATACACCCGCTCTTAAAAAAAGTGATGTAGCATTTGCTATGGGTAGTGGAGCAGAAATAGCAAAAGAAGTATCAGATATAATAATACTAGATGATAATATATCATCAATAAGTAATGCTATTTTATATGGAAGAACTATATTTAAAAGCATAAGAAAGTTTATAATATTTCAACTTACTATTAACTTTATAGCACTTGTTCTATCTATTGTAGGACCTCTAATAGGCATTATAGCTCCTATTACAATAATACAAATGCTATGGATAAACATGGTAATGGATACCCTAGCAGCACTAGCATTCTCCTATGAAGCACCAAAAGAAGAATATATGAAAGAAAAACCAAAACATAAAAATGAACCTATAATGAACTCCTATATGATAAATCAAATAGTAGTATGTGGCCTATACTCATCAATTCTATGTATTATCTTCCTAAAATCTTCATTCATACATTCCCTATTTAGAGTAGGTATAAATGATATCTATCTATATACAGCATTCTTTGGTCTGTTTATATTTATATCTATATTTAATATGTTTAATGCAAGAACACATAGAATAAACATATTATCATCTCTATTTAAAAACAAAGTATTTCTACTAGTAACTATATTTATTATATTAGTACAAATCCTATTAATATATTATGGAGGTTCTCTATTTAGAACAACAGGCCTTACTTTAATTGAATTTCAAATAATGATACTTATCTCATTTTCCATAGTACCAGTAGATATATTAAGAAAACTATACTTAAAAAAAACAAATAATAAAAATGGTGTTTAAATAACTAAATAAAAGTACATAATATATACATGAATATATTATTTATAGATGACAATAATTTAACAGAAAAACTAATAAAAAGATGTACCCTCATCAGTAATATTTTTTGCTTATCAAACAAACCTCTAAAAAAGTACATTGATTATAAAAATATTACATACATTAATAATAAAAGTAACCTAAAAAATATTACATTTGATACTATTATTATAACAAACGAACATATACAAGTAGATAACATACTAGATCTAAAAGATTTCTTTATAAGAACTAATAAGGATTTACTATATATTAAGAAGTATGCTTCAAATACTACAAAAGTAATACTTTTTATACCCACTAATAAAAAGTATTACACTATAAAAGAATCTCTATATAAAGAAATATTTAAATACTTAAATAAAAACTACAAGAAAATAAACTACGTAATAGTAGAATATAATAACCTAAATGATAATTTTATATTTAAAGCACAAAACATAATATATGATAATAATAGAAAAATATATAAAACACTATTAAAAAAGCATTCTTAAATAAACTCATTTAATTCTTTTATACATCTTTTCTCAAAACTTAATAAATCATTAGCAACTTTATATATACTATGATTAACTTCATCTTTATAATTATTTGTCTTCCTTGTTAAATCTAATATACCCATAGTATACCCTTTAATAAGCATATCTGCTATCTTAGAATCACTATTATCTTTCATAATAGATATCTTAATATTAGTAGAAACCATTTTATTAGTTAATATATTATTCTGTGTACTTATTTTCTCTTTCTTTAATATCTTTTCTAACTTCTTACTTAAACTCTCAAAATACTCAAGTTCACTTTCTATAAGTGTTTTAATCTTATTTTGTTTATTCTTAATACTAAGAAGAACCTCTTTAATAGTACTTTTTCCCATAAAAATATTATTATCAAGAAAAAGTAAAAACTCTTTATAATCATTCATATTCTTTTATCTCCCTTAATATTATTACATTTTATTTCATAATTATTTAGGAAATATATGGTATATATGCTAAAATAATATTAAGGGAGATATATTATGGAAAAAAAGTATAAACAAGACTACTTAGCCTGGGATGAATATTTTATGGCCATATCTGTTTTATCCGCCATGAGAAGTAAAGACCCATCAACTCAAGTAGGAGCATGCATAGTAGGAGAAGACAATAGAATACTATCAATAGGTTATAATGGAGCTCCAAATGGATTTGAAGACGATAAATTTCCTTGGGATAGAGAAGGTAACCCATTAGATACAAAATATTTATATGTTTGTCATGCTGAGAGAAACGCTATAAATAATTTTAGAGGAAGTAGAAGAGAACTGCAAAATGCTAAAATATATGTAGATCTATTCCCATGTAATGAATGTGCTAAAGATATAATACAAGTTGGCATAAAAAATGTTATATACCTAAACGATAAATATAGTAAAACAGATAGTATTATAGCATCTAAACGACTATTTGATGAATGCAAAGTAAAATATACACAACTAGTACTAAATAAAACTATAACTATAAATTTATAATATAATTAAACTTTTAAAGAATGCTTATAATGTCTATTATCATATGTTACGGTATCTACTTTATCACTAGCCCCTACAAAAGAAGCATACCTCTTTCTAAATATAGTATTTCTTCTTAACTTCATAATAGCACTATTTTTAATTTGAAGTATTCTTTGAATAGATACCCCTAATAATGAAGCTAAACCTTTATAAGACATTTGTCCTTCACTATCATTATAGTAACATCTATTCATTAGTACAATAAACTCATTTCTAGTTAAAATATCACCTAATAAATCAAATAAATTATCATTAAAATCTTCTTTTAATATATTTTCTATTACTAAATTCTCAACACTCTTAGTATGATCTGCTTGTAATAAATCATCAGCATTTCTAGTTCTATCATCATCATCGTTATTAAAAAATAAATAATCATAACTACAAGAATTAGGAATTTTAGATAATTCACATACATACTTAACATTCAATCCTAAGATTAAAGCTGCTTCTTCATTACTTGGCTTCTTACCAGTACTTTCCTCAAACTCACTAACTAATACATTGTACGCATACAAGTCAGTTTTCTTTTTTAAAGGTATTCTTATTATATCTAATTTTTGATTTATATAAGTCTTAATTCTAAGTAATATCCAAGAAGATGCATATGTAGAAAATTTAAAACCTTTAGCAATATCAAAGTGTTCTATAGCATCAAAAAGCCCTAAATTACCTTCTTGAATTAAATCAAGTAAATCAATATTATTATGACCATTAAACTTCTTAGCAAAAAATATAACGAGTTTTAAATTACTAATTAAAATCTTATCTCTTATTTTCTCATCATGACTCTTACTATATTCCTCAAATAAAGAAAACTCTTCATCCTTACTAAGAAGAGGACAAGCACTCATTTCCTCAAAATATAAAGATAAATTATTAATATCTTTATAAGAACCTTCAATAAACCCATTATAATAAACCTCAATATTTTTATTCTCAAAATAAGTCTTAAGAAGTAATATAATATTTTCATCAGTACTATAAGAATTAATAGCTCTAATATCTATTCTTGAATTAAAAGAATCAAATATACTATCAAATAAACTCAAGTTTTCATTAATAAACAATAAATTAAAACTAGTAAGATTATCAGCATCATTAACATCTACTTCACTAAAAACTTTATTATATAAATGTATAAGTTTAGTCCACTCACTATTAATAACTTCTTTCATTTAAATTCACTCCCCTAAAATACGAGCATATTATACCATTATTATTGATGGAAATCAAGTAACACATAAAAAAACCATATAATATGGTTTTTTAATTATACATAGAACTAAACTTAATCATTAACTTGTATTATATCAAGTAATTCTTTTATAGTATTTCTTGGTAAGTTTTCATCATTATCTTTTAAAAGATCACTTAAAAACTCATTAGTATTCTTACTTTGTGGTAACATAAAACCAGCTTCTCTATAAATATCTTCAGCCATTATTTTATTAGATTTAGAAATAGCACTTAAAAACTTTCTAGCACTAGGGTTAGTTTCATTCTTTAATAGATCAAGTGCAATCATTTCTTGTTTAGACTTACTTCTAGCAAGCTTTAACATAGCATTCTTAGTATTTTCTTCTTTTATTTGTTGCTTAGGATAAACCCTAGGCACCATAGTTATAGCATGTGATGGACAAGATAAAGCACACTTACCACAACCGTTACACTTATCTTTATCAATAATACCATTCTCAGTATCAGCAGCCCCTGTAGGACACACAAATAAACATAGACAATCTTTTGTACATTGTTTTATATTTCTCTTCGCGTACATAATTACACTTCCTTTACTTCTAATATTTTTAATGAAGGTACTTTACATATGGGACATACTTCTGGTGGAGTATCACCTATATAAATAAACCCACATATATCACAAACAAATATCTTAGTATTTTCTAAAAAACCTATTCCATCCTCATTATATCTATCTAATAAAGACCTCATAAGTAAAGAAGATTTCTCACTCCAAGTAAGAGCCCTTGCAACACCTCTGTCACCTTGATTAGTATTTTTAGCTGTAACAAATAAAACATCCAAATCATTATTATTCTCATTCATTAAAGCCTCAATAGTTTCATTATTATTAATCTTAACCTTACTTTTATAATATAATGATAACTCACTAAATAAAAGAGTTTCCTTCTCTAAATACTGCTTATCACAAGCTTTAGCTAAGCTAGAACATATATTAGAAATCTCTTCATAAGACATTTCCCTTAAAACATCATCTTCCTCATTTATAATAGTAGATTCTTCATTAATAACTATAGCCTCATTATCATCCTCTACCTCTTTAAAAGCATCCTTAGTAGCTCCACACCATGGACAAGTCCAATCATCAGGTAAATCCTCCCACTTAGTACCAGGCATTATTCCTTTCTCTGGTATACCTTTTTCTTCATCATAGATATATCCACATACAGAACATTTAAATTTTCTCATAAAAGTTTCCTCCTCATATATTTATACATAAATTATAACATTACTTACTAAAAAAACATACATATTATTTATAAAAAACAACCTATAAACAATAACATATATAACAAAATAATATACATCATTACTCCAAAAATAACACAAATAAAAAAAGATACAAGTAAAATATATCTTCTTTAATTATTATAATTGGCGCCTGATAAAGGACTCGAACCTCCGACCCAACGGTTAACAGCCGTTTGCTCTACCACTGAGCTAATCAGGCAACATAAATATTATATTAAATAAGAGAGACTTTGTCAACTACATTTAGTAAGTTTGATACAATAAATACTTTTAGTTTCATTTTTTTTGAATATAAGTTATAATTGTATTAGGAAATAAGAGGTGCTTTATGGAAATAGTAGATCTTGATAGTAAGTTTAGTATGCTTGATACTTATGGAGAGTATCTTAATAAGAAAAATTTTATTACTAATCCAGCTATTGGTAGAGATGAAGAGATAAAAGAGATGATATTAATTCTATTAACCCCTGAGAAGAGTGCGTTACTTATCGGTAAAGCAGGTATAGGTAAAACAGCAGTAGTCGAAGGTTTAGGTTATAAGATGCAAAGGGGTGAAGTACCTGATGCTATTAAAGATTATGACTTAATTAAAGTTAATATAACAAGTTTAATGGGTAATGTATCTACTAATGGAAATGATGAAAGTAAGCTACAATTATTAGTAGACGAACTTAAAACAAAGGAAAACATAATATTATTTATAGATGAGATACATTTATTAGTATCTAGAAACACTAGTAACTTAAATATGGACTTTGCTAATATGTTAAAACCAGGACTTGATAGAGGAACTATTAAGATGATAGGTGCTACTACTACTGATGAATATGAATCTTATATACTTAGAGATAGAGCTTTTCTAAGAAGATTCTTAAAAGTAGATATTATAGAACCTAGTAAAGATGATGTAGTAAAAATTCTTATGGGAACATATCCTAAGTATGAAAAGCATAGTGGTGTATCTCTTAGTTATACAGATTTCTACAAGGAAAAAATATTTAAATTTATAGTAGAAATGACTGATGAGTATAAAAGAGTCTATGAGATAGGTAATAGATATCCAGATATAGCACTTACTGTACTAGCTAATGCATTTTCAAATGCAACATTTGAAAATAGAAATGTACTACAAATAAAGGATGTATATGATGCAATAAAAGCCTCAAAGAATATATATGAAGATGTTAAAATTAAAGAAATAGCAAATTTTAAGATAGAATTTAAAGAATTAATAGAAGAAGAAAAGGCAGAATTAATATAAATCTATAGGAGGATATATATGGAAGACATGAAAAAGAAACTATTTGGGTATGTTGATAAGGAACTTCATAGACAACAAGATAATATTGAACTTATAGCATCTGAAAACTATGTATCTAAGGATGTACTTAAAATAACTGGTAGTATTTTAACAAATAAGTATGCTGAAGGATACAGTGGTAAAAGATATTATGGTGGATGTGAAAACATTGATGATGTAGAAAACATGGCTATAGAAACATTAAAAGAATTATTTAATGCTAAGTTTGCTAATGTACAACCTCATAGTGGAAGCTCAGCTAACATGGCTGTGTACAAAGCATTACTTAATATTGGAGATACTGTTTTAGGTATGAATTTAAGTGATGGAGGTCATCTAACACATGGTCATCCTATTAATTTTAGTGGTCTAGAGTATCATATTGTTAGCTATGGAGTTGATCCTACTAGTGAAGTTCTAGACTATGATAATATAAGAAAAATAGCTTTAAAAGAAAAACCTAAGATGATTATAGCAGGAGCAAGTGCTTATCCTAGAGCTATTGATTTTAAAAAGTTTAGAGAAATAGCTGATGAAGTAGATGCTTATCTTATGGTAGATATGGCACATATTGCTGGATTAGTAGCAGCTGGATTACATAGTAACCCTATAGAATATGCAGACGTAGTAACATCTACTACTCATAAGACATTAAGAGGTCCTAGAGGAGGAGTTATTCTTACTAATAATGAAGAAATTAGTAAGAAGATTAATAAAATAATATTCCCTGGTATTCAAGGAGGACCCCTAGAGCATATAATTGGCGCCAAAGCTATGGCTTTTATAGAAGCACTACAGCCAGAATTTAAAGAATATCAAAAACAAGTATTAAAAAATAGTAAAGTATTAAGCGATACTTTAATTACAGAGGGATTTCATGCAGTAAGTGGTGGAACTGATAATCATTTAATACTTATTAACGTTCTTGATACAACAGGTTTAACTGGTAAAGAAGCAGAGATTATTCTAGATAAAATACATATAACTGTTAATAAGAATACTGTTCCTGGTGATAAAGAAAGTCCATTTAAAACAAGTGGTATTAGAATAGGAACACCCGCTATTACTACTAGAGGATTTAAAGAAGAAGACGTAAAAAAAGTTGGTATTATAATATCTAAAGCTCTTAAGGATAGTACTGAAAGTAATCTATTAGTTCTTGAAAAAGAAGTACTTAGTATTACTAAGAAGTTTCCTATATATACAGATTTATAATTTACTTCTTAAGGCCTTCTAGATCTTATTATATACATAAACAAATAATCATTATTTATTTACAATTAACTTCTATAGTTTAATACTTATAGAAGCTACTTAGTAAAAAATGATTATTTGTTTTTATATATAAGAACTTATTTTCTATAACTAAAACTATACTAGTTATAGCAAATCTTTTACATACTATTATATTATTTTATTAATATTTATTAAGTAAAAAAAATAAATAAGTAATTTGCATACATCTTTATGAATTATATATATTTGAGATATATAAGTACCTTTAATTCTTTAAATTACCCTAAGTAATATTATATTTATATTAAATAAGAAGCAAGTAATTATTAATAATGGTCATTTTACATTTATTAAAGTCTTTGTTATAGTGGTTTCAGAAAGGAAAAATATATGATTGAAATTAATGATTTATCCTTAATAATTAAGGATAATAAGATACTTGATAATATAGATATTACATTCAAACCTGGTTTAATATATGGAATAGTAGGTCCTAATGGAAGTGGTAAAAGTTCATTATTTAAAATAATTACTTCTCTATATACTAGGTACTCAGGAACTATAAATATTGATGGAAGCATAGCTAGTATTATAGAGGAAGCTTGTTTATATGATTATTTAAGTGGCTATAATAATTTATGCGTAGTATGTGATCTATTAAATATTGATAAAAAAAGAATAAATAAAATGATTGAGTTATTCTCTATGGAAAAGTATATTTATAAGAAATTTAAAACATACTCATTAGGTATGAAACAAAGATTATACTTAGCTACTGCTTTTATTATGGAATCAGATATTATAATACTTGATGAACCTACTAATGGATTAGATCCAATAGGTATAATAGAACTTAAAAAATATGTAAAGAGTCTTAATAAGACAGTTCTTTATTCAACACACTCTATACTAGATATCAATAATTTTTGTGATAGAGTAGTATTCCTTAAAGAAGGAAAACTAATGCTTAATACTGTTAATAAAAATGATATAGAGAGTGTTTTTAGAAAGGTGTATAATATATGATTAAGAGTGAAGCAAGAAAAGAATATAACAAAATAAGCAATTTATTAATGCTTATTATATTACCAGTTGGATTATACTTAGTACTATATTTATTTAATAGAAATACAACTCTAAGTTATAAAGAATTTAAAAACATTACTTTTACATATTGTATATTTATAAGCATTATCTTACTTATTAAGAGTGCTAGTAATTATATTTACGAGGTAAGTCATGGTACTATTAAATTACTTGTTAAAATAAAACATAATAGAATAAATATAATATTAAGTAAAATGTTTATTATTCTATTAATATTTATAATACTTATGTTAAATATACTTATGTTTTCTATTATGTTTTCTTTAATTAATGGTAATATCATAACTAATATATATTATTATATAGGTGACTTTATAATAAACTGTATACCTTTATTATTTATCGTTTACTTATCTTTCTTCTTATCTATACTAACTAGTAGTATAACATTTTCTATAATAAGTAGTACATTATTACTAGTTATGGGTGGTACTCTTTTTGAAAACATACTCAAATTAAAGATAACTATTGTTAAGTATACATTTTTACCTTATTTAGATTTCATAGTACTTAGAAATGAGGAGTATCTAGACTATATTCTAGGTACTTATAATGTTAAACTAAACATAAATATCGCAGTAGTTGTACTTACTATATATATAGGAATATTATTTATTATATCTTGTTTATATTTTAAAAAGAAAAACATCAACTAATAAATGATTTTATTATTATATCCTGTGCTTCATTTTCACTTAAACCAAGTGTCATAAGTTTCATTATTTGTTCTTCATTTATTTTCCCTATAGCTGCTTCATGTGTAATAGTTGCTAATATATTTGATGCTACTATTTTAGGAGTAGATGTTACCTTTGCATTATCAAGAAGTACTGCATTACATTCTACATGACCATTACATAAGTTATTTCCATTTACTTTAGAAGAAAATGTTTGAACTGATTTATCCTTAGCTACACTCTTAGATATAATAGTAGCACTTGAGTTTTTACCAAAAAGCTTAATATTAAAAGAAGTAGAAGCCTTTTGATTAAAGTTTGTTAGTATTTTCTCATTTACTATTATACTAGAATCACTTGGTATAGCACCTTTTAATATTCTTTTAGTATTATCAATTCCCTCTATTTGAGAAGTATCTATCTCTAAGTGAGAACTAGGAGACATATCAAGAAGAGTTGTTGTATTTATTGTTCTCTTAAAGAATGAACCACACCCATAATGTTTTTCAATATAATGAACTTTAGAATTCTCTTTTATATGAAATATATGAATGCCACTATGTTTAGTATCTACATCACATGAATTCTCTATTGCACATCCTACAAGAATTTCAACAAAGGAGTTTGCTCCAACATATATATCATTTGTAATATTATCTTCTATTCCAGCTTGATCAATAATAGCGGGAAGGGATACAGTTTCTACTGAGTTATCCTTTATATATATATTTAATCCTATAGTATCTATTTTCTTTTCTATTCTAACATTTATATTAGATGAAGTATCAATATTTGATGCATTATATCTTATATTGTATGCCATATTATCTTTTATATTAGGCACTACCTGATTAAGCAGTTTTTTTAAGTTATTATTCATATGACTCTCCCTTACACGTAGAACATAGTGAATGCTGTAGCTTTATATTTTCCTTCTTCCCATAGTATACAGCACGTCCACCTTCCATTAGAAGTATTTTATCCGCTATATCTATCATTTGCTTATTATGTGATACTATTATAATTGTTTTTGATTTATCTTTTTTTAAGTCCTTAAATATCTTTATAAGAAAGTTAAAACTCCACAAATCTATCCCACTTTCTGGTTCATCAAATATTAGAAGAGAACTTTCCTTACATAAGATAGAAGCTATTTCTATTCTTTTAGCTTCACCTCCTGAAAGAGAAGATGATAAAGTCCTATTTTCATATTCCTTAGCACATAATCCCACTCTTGAAAGAATATATTTTATATCTGGAGTTTCCAAGTTCTTATCACTTGCTATAGATAATATATCCTTCACTGTTAGTTCCTTAAATACAATAGGTGTTTGAAAAGAATAAGAAATTCCCTTCTTACTACGATTAGGAACAGAAGTATGTGTTATATCCTCATTATTAAATATTATTTTACCTTTATCTGGAGTATATATTCCCATTATAAGTTTAGAAAGTGTTGTTTTACCACTTCCATTAGGACCTGTTATAACAAGAAGTTCATTATTATTTATATCTAAAGAAATATCTTTTAATATTTCTTTATTATTTAGTGTTAATGAAATATCTTTTAGTTGTAGCATACATTTCCTCCTTTAATAGAAATATTATAATCTTTCTAATATAAATAGTCAATTTATTAGTTTAAGATTATAAGCCATAAGAAATGTATAAATAAGTACTTATATTAAGAACTACTATAATAAAGAAAAAAAGACAATTACTAATTATAAGAAAATGCTTGTAAAAATCAAGAAAATAAGTTAAAATTGTTTATAGGGTATAGAGGGTGAAATGATGCAGATAAGTAAACTAATTAAAAGAGAAATTATTATTACTGTAAGTGCTATTATTTTTATGATTCTTGGATTCATAGGACTTTCATATGCTATATTTATGGATGTGGATGAAACACCAGAGAATGTAATTAAATTTGGTGATGTTGCTCTTACTTATTGCAAAGATACTTCTTGTGATAATACTATTAACAATATTGGTAAAGTAATAGGTGTTAATAATGGAGTTCCTAGTCCTATGTATCCTCAAACTAAAGATCAAGCACTACTTACTGTGCCATATATATTTAAACTTCAAAATACTGGTTCTCTTGATTTAAATATTGATATTTATCTACAAAAAGATGCTGCTTTTACACCTAGTGGAGATTATTCTTCTTATACGCCCGCTGATGATACTAATATTATGTATGCTATAGGTGAAGTAGGACAAGCCCCTATTATAAGTGCATATAGTGATAGATCAGGTGATAATGTTCTTACTCTTACAATGAAACCAGGAGTTAGTAAGGTATTTAATTTATGGACATGGTTAAAAGAAAATGCTCCTAATAGTGCACAAGGTACTTACTTTGTTGCAGATATACAAGTAAAAGCAGAGTACAAACCTGATGGATTTTTAGATACTAGTAAAGCTAACGAACCTCTACTAGCAGATGGTATGATACCTGTTATATATGATGAAGAAACTAACGTATGGAAAAAAACTAGTACTCTTCAAAGTAAATGGTATAGCTATGATGAACAAAAGTGGGCTAATGCTGTTACAGTATCCTCTGGAACTTACGCTGAGGGAGACGCAGTTCCAATGGATAATATTTTAGGTATGTGGGTATGGATTCCTAGATATGAATACATGACAACTTCTTTAGGTACTCAGTATGCTTCAGGTACACAAAGTGAGCCTGGTGAAGTTTCAATCAAATTCATTAGTGGATTAAATACTACTAATACTCCTAATTATTTGCTTCACCCCGCCTTTAGAAATGGAACTATATATAAAAAGAGTGTAGATTATGATTTAGGTGGATGGGATAAAGAATTAACTGGTATTTGGATAGGTAAGTTTGAAACATCTGGTACTGTGTCTTCTCCTACTATTAAACCCAACTCTATAGCTTTAAGCAATCAAAATATAAATACTATGTTTAATACATCAGCTACTGTTCAAACATATCAACATATCGGTCCTTCACTCGTTAGTCATATGACAAAAAATGATCAGTGGGCAGCCTTAACTTATTTAAAACAAAGTAAGTATGGTAAAAGAGGTAACACATCTTTTACTGGTGCTAATAAAGAAGTATATGTAAACAATTCTACATCATTTTATACAGGAAGAAGCAATGGAATTCCTGGTGGCACTTCAGGAAATGCTAGTGCAAATGGAACATATTCTTATAATGGATTCACATGCATAGATACTTCATGTTTAAGCGGTAACAAGAATGTAATAGCTGGAGTAGGTGCCTCTACTACAGGTAATATATATGGAGTCTATGACACTTCTGGTGGAGTAGAGGAGTATTTAATGGGTAATTATAATAATACTATTAGTTCCTCTGGCTTTGGAGCAATCCCCGCACCTAAATACTATAATAAGTATACTACAACTAATATAAATGATGCTTGTAATGGAGGCACTTGCCCTGGACATGCACTAAGTGAAACCTCTAGTTATTATTTTGATAATACAAATTTTATAGATTCTGCCTCTCCTTGGCTCGTTAGAGGAGGTAATGCAAATAATGCAAGTGCTATAACTACTGGCTTATTTGGATATGATAAATATAATGGTAGTGCTCATAATAATTATGGCTTTCGTGTTAGTTTAAGTTAATAAAAAGAATATAAAGAGGGTATATATGGAAACAAACAAAGAAATAAACAAAGGTGTATTTAAAGGTGATAAGTATAGAATAAGTGTCTTATCTCCTAGTTTACTACGCCTTGAATATAATGAAAACAAAGTATTTTGTGATTATCCTACACTTCTTGTCTATAATAGAAATTTTAGTGAGTGTGAATTTAAAGTTAAAGAGGACAATAAATACTTATATATAGAAACAACTTTTTTTAAGCTAGAGTATATTAAGAATAGTCCTTTTAAAGGTAGAGCATTAATGCCCGATTCTAACCTAAAAGTAAGCATTAATGGCGAAGATAAGTCATGGTACTATAATCATCCAGAAGCTAGGAACTATAAAGGAAATATATATAGTCTCGATAATGATAAAGAATCTTCTATTAATAATGGACTTTTCTCTACAGATGGTTTTGTAAGTATAGATGATAGTAATAGACTAATATATAATGATGGTAGTGTACTAAAAAATCCTAATAATGGACTAGATATATATTTATTCGTATATAAGAAAGATTTTAATAGATGCCTAAGTGATTATTATTTACTTACTTCTTATCCACCTCTTATTCCAAGATATGCTTTTGGTGTATGGTGGAATAAAGAAGAAGACTATAATCTAAAGGATATAGAAAACATTAATAAAGAGTTCATAAAGAATAATATACCTCATAGTGTTATGCTAATGGGAAAGTATTTACTTAGTGATGAAAAGACTAATTACTCTATTAATAAAAGTTACATAGAATCCTTAATGAAATTATCTACCCTTTTACATTCAAGTAACATCTGCCTAGGAGTTAATATAAATCCTATGAAAGATATTACTACAAATGAAGATATGTATGAAGAAATATATAATTATTTAAATTTAGAAACTAGAAGTAATATTAGTATTAATGCATATAATAAAAACAATATAAATGCATTTATTAAGTACATTATTAATTATTATATAGAAAATGGTGTTGACTTCATAGGTCTAGATGAAGAAGTATTTGATAATAAAGAAAAGATGTTTATAATTAATAATTATATTGTTAATAATTATTCCTCTTTTAATAAAAGACCTATGAGTTTCGCTAGAAACTATGGTATAGCCAGTCATAGATATCCAGTTATGTATAGTGGTAAAACTATAGTAGGATGGGAAACTTTAAAGAAACTTCCTTATCTATGTTTAACCTCTGCTAATGCAGGAAGTAATATATGGAGTCATGATATAGGTGGATTCAAAGATGGAAGTGAAGATAGCGAACTATATATTAGATATATTCAGTTTGGAGTATATAGTCCTATATTTAGATTAGCCTCAGATAAAGGAGTATACTATAAAAGAGAACCCTGGAAGTGGGACGTAAAGACACTTAATATAGTTAAAGATTATACTAGAATAAGACACAAGTTAGTACCATACCTGTATTCAGAAAACTATAAGTATAGTAAAAAAGGTATTGCCTTAATAAGACCACTATATTATGAATACGCAGATATATACTATGAACCCCTTTATAACGAAGAATACTATTTTGGTAGTGAACTCTTAGTATGTCCTATTACAAGTAAGAAAGATATTATAATGGATAGAGTAGTACAAAGACTCTATATACCTAAGGGAACTTACTATGACTATAAAACTGGTAAGAAATTTCCAGGTGATAAGAGATATGTAACTTTTTATAAAGATGAAGATTACCCAGTATTTGCAAAAAGTGGTTCTATCATACCTATGAGTATTATAAATAATGATAACCTCAATGATATATCTAGTCCTACTAATATGGAGATCCAAATATTCCCAGGTCAGAGTAATTCCTATAACCTATATGAAGATGATGGAATAAGTAATTTATATAAAGATGGATACTACATAGTTACTAATATAGATTATAATTATAGAGAAAGTAATTATACCCTAATTATAAGACCCGTTGAAGGAAAAAGTGGTATAATACCTTCAGTTCGTAACTATAAGATAAAGTTTAGAAATACCAAGTACGCACAAAATGTTATAGTAAATATTAATGATTATAAAGTAGACCATGAAAAATATGTACATGATAATGATTTTATAGTAGAAGTAAAAGGAGTTCCTACTACAGGACAGCTTACTATTAATTGTAAGGGTAATGATATAGAAGTTGATGCTACAAGAGCAGCAGATGAAGAAATAAATGAAATAATATCTGGTCTTAAGATTAAGACCTCTCTAAAGACTAAAATATATAGTATTATATTTAGTGGAGATGATATTAAGAAGAAGAGAATAAAGATTAAAAACCTTAAGAGAAGTGGTCTAGATGAAGTATTTATTAGAATGTTTATTAAATTACTTGAATATATGGCAGAAATCTAATATAATAAATGTATGTTCTTAAGGAGGCAACCTATGGAGAAAGTATTTGTTAGTGTAGCATACTTTATGATTATTTTTACACTTAGTTTCTTTGTATTTTTATATGTTAATAGAAAGAGAAAGACTTATAAGACTGGTAAGAAACATATAGATATTAATTATTTAATAGATTGTGGTTCATTAGACATGACTAAGAGTAGTTATAAAACTGTTAAGTGGTGCTCTACTATTATAGACTGCTTTGTTATATCTTTTTCATGTGCTATTCTAATTCACGTTGATAATTTTATATGGAAGATGACAGTAGGTTTTATAGTACTTATGGTTTCTATTTATAGTTTATATAATATAACAGGGAGAGTTTTAAAATGGAAAGAGAAGAAATGAATACTGAGATAATAGAAAAGAAATGGCAATTATACTGGAGTACTAATAATACTTTTGTTACTGATATAAATGATTTTTCTAAGCCTAAATTCTATGCACTAGATATGTTTCCATATCCATCAGGTGTAGGTCTTCATGCAGGACATACTGAAGGATATACAGCTACTGATATAGTTGCAAGAATGAAAAAGATGCAAGGATTTAATGTTCTTCATCCTATGGGGTTTGATTCTTTTGGATTACCTGCTGAGCAGTATGCCATAAAGACTGGAAATCATCCTGATGGATTTACTAAAAAGAATATTGCTACATTTACTGAGCAACTTAAAAGACATGGATTTGCTTATGACTGGAATAGATGTATTGAGACAAGTGATAGCTCTTACTATAAGTGGACTCAGTGGATTTTTAAATCATTATTTAATAGTAATCTAGCCTATAAAGAAGATATGCCTGTTAATTGGTGTGAACAGTTAGGTACAGTACTTGCAAATGATGAAGTAATAAATGGTAAAAGTGAGCGTGGAGGATACCCTGTTGTAAGAAAAAATATGAAACAATGGGTTATAAATATACCAAAGTATGCACAAGTACTTTTAGATAATTTAGATACTTTAGACTGGCCTGAAAGTACTAAAGAAATACAAAGAAACTGGATTGGAAGGTCAGTAGGAGCTAATGTTATATTTAAAGTGAAGGATTATCCGTATGACTTTACTGTATTTACTACTAGATGTGATACCTTATTTGGAGCTACATACTGTGTTCTTTCACCAGAACATGAACTTGTTAAGAAAATAATGAGTAGTGAAAAGAAGAATGAAGTTCTTAAATATATTAGTCAGTGCTCTTTAAAATCTGAAATAGAAAGAACTGAGTTAAATAAAGAAAAGACAGGTATATTTATTGGAGCATATGCTGTTAATCCAGTAAATAATAAAGATGTACCTATATGGATAAGTGATTATGTACTAAGTACATATGGAACAGGTGCTATTATGGCAGTTCCTGCTCATGATGAAAGAGACTTTGAATTTGCTAAGAAATTTAATATTGATATTATCCCAGTAATAGATAATAGTAGTGAAGAACTTCCTTATTGTAAAGATGGATTACATATTAATTCAGAGTTTTTAAATGGCCTTAATAAAGAAGATGCTATAGAAAAAATGCTAAAATTTCTAAAAGATAATAACCTGGGAACTAAAAAAATTAACTTTAAGATAAGAAATTGGATATTTGCTAGACAAAGATACTGGGGAGAACCTATCCCTACAGTTACTTTAGAAGATAATACTATAGTAGCTCTAGACGATGAAGAACTTCCTGTTATATTACCCGAACTAGAAGACTATAGTCCTCTAAGAAGTGGAGAGTCACCCCTTGAAAGAGCTGATAAATGGGTAAATATTACATATAAAGGAAAGAAAGCTAAGAGAGAAACCTCTACTATGCCTGGTGCTGCTGGTTCTTCTTGGTACTTTTTAAGATATGTTGACCCTTTTAATGATAAATGTTTTGCAGATAAGAAACTTCTAGATCACTGGTTACCAGTTGACCTATATATTGGAGGTCCTGAGCATTCAGTAGGACATTTATTATATTCTAGAATGTGGAACAATTTTCTTTATGATAAAGGTTTAGTTCCTACTAAAGAACCATTTAATAAGTTAAGACATCAAGGAATGATTCTAGGTACTAATGGAATAAAAATGGGTAAAAGATATCCTGAGTATTGTATTGATCCTATGGAAATGATAAAAATTTATGGAGCTGATGCTCTTAGACTCTATGAAATGTTTATGGGTCCTCTTGAATCTGATAAACCATGGGATAATAATGGAATAAAGGGATCTAGAAATTTTCTAGATAGAGTATGGAGACTATATAAAGAATTAGATATAATTAGTGATTTAAAATGTACTAATTTAGATAGAGTTTATAATGAAACTATAAAGAAAGTTACTAATGATTATGAAACTCTTAACTTTAATACAGCTATTAGTCAAATGATGATCTTTGTAAATACAGTGTACAAAGAAAATGTATTTCCATTATATATGGCAAAGGACTTTTTAAAACTTCTTAACCCTGTATGTCCTCATATTACAGAAGAATTATGGAGCTTTCTAGGACACACTAAAACTATAGCTTTTGAATCGTGGCCTACCTATGATGAGAGTGTACTTATTAGTAATAGTATAAATGTAGCAATAAGTGTAAATGGTAAAGTAAGAGGCGTACTAAATGTAAATGTAAACATAAGTAATGAAGAATTACTTTGTATGGCAAAAAAAGAAAAAAATGTAATGAAATTTATAGAAGGTAAAGAAATAATAAAAGAAATTGTAGTACCTAATAAAATAGTTAATATAGTAATTAAATAGAAATCTCATTATAATCATTTATTATTTTAATAATATGTATTATAATGAATTAATGCTTGTGTGGCGGAATAGGTAGACGCGCACGACTCAAAATCGTGTAACGAAAGTTGTAGGAGTTCGATTCTCCTCACGAGCACCA
>JAVVTI010000013.1:0-20220 GCA_036653735.1 Bacilli bacterium
ACCTATTCTTTATATAAATGATATCATAAAACTTAAAAATAAACAATATTTTAATTTCTTGGTTTAAAAACTAGTGCTACTAAAAAAGCAGATATTATAGTTATAACAAGCCCTCCTGAAGCATTACTTAAAAAACCTTTAATAAAACCAATATATCCTTGTGCTTCATAACCCTTAAGAGCACCAGAAACTAAAAGATGACCAAAATTAGTAATAGGAACGCTCGCTCCAGCACCAGCCCATGTTATAAACTTCTCATAAACACCAACAGAAGATAAAAAAGAACCTACAATAACAAATATTGTATTAATATGTCCTGGAGTTAACTTAGTATAACTTAGTAATAACTGACCAATTAAACATACCACACCACAAAATAAAAAAGCCTTTAAAAATATCATAACTATTGTACCTCCAAACTTATTGCATGAGATATAACAGGAATAGTCTTATTTAGATTACAACTAGTGCACGAGTGTAAAGAACCAGAAGAAATTAATAAAATCTTCTTATACTTTTTAGTATTAATATAATCAAATAATATAAAAGGTTGGCACACAGGACCACTTCCCCCAGCATACTTAAACTTCTTATTATTACTAAATAATAAGTAACCGGCATCTTCTATATTATCAAGAGATACATCATATTTAGAAATATAATAATCTTTAATAACCTCTAAACCATACTTACCACAATCCCCTATAAGAATAAGATCATAATAACTAGCACTTCTCTTAGTATCCATCAAATGAGTATGTAAAGTATCCACAACTCCTTTAGCCATGGCACTACCCATATTATTTGCATCTTTTACTAATGAGTCTACTGCTTTACCAATAGTGGTGCACTCAATTTTTAACTTACCTTCTTTAGATATTAAACAAGATACAGCCCCTGTAGAAGAATGAGAATTAACCTTCTTCCTAACAGCTCCATATTCAATAGGAAATCTAAATTGTTTTTCATTAACTAAATTATGACTACTTACCGTTACAATTATATTCTTATAATGATTCATAAAAGAAGCAGCAATAATAAGTCCTTCAGCAAAAGAAGAACAAGCACTATATATACCTAAAAACGCAATATTATTTTTGCATGCATTAAAACTAGATGCACATAATTGATTTTGTAAATCAGAAGCAATAAATAAATCAGCTTTCTTTATTTTTTCCTTATTTATTAATCCTTTAATACTCAAACTTTGATAATAACTCTCTGTTTCTTCTACTGATTTATTCTTATAATAAAACTTATTTACTACATAATCAGCTTTACTTAATGTAATAGGATTATACTGATTATGTATAACAGAATATTTATTTTTAATATAAACATCATTATAAAATATAGTATTCATTTAAATACCACCCTTAATAGAGCAAATAAAAACGAAAAAAATATCCCATATAATATAATACTACCAGTTAATTTAAAAATATTTCCCCCTATTCCTTTAACAAAACCTTCTTTTCTATAATCCATTGCACTGCTAGTCATAGCATGAGCAAACCCTGTTGTAGGAACAATTAAACCACCCTTACAATAACTAACCATACTATCAAAAAAACCTAAACCAGTGAGTAAAGAAGAAATAACCACAATAACAATCATTGTCATCATAAAAGAATCGGGAAGTGATAACTTTAGATAATTATTAAATATAAAAACAATACCCTGACCACATACACCAACAAAACCTCCTACAAAAAAAGCAATAAACATATCTTTAAATATCTCTTCTTTAGGAGTGTTTTTCTTTACAATTTTTAAAAAATTATCAACCATATTTATAGCACCTAATATTATTATGGAGATAACTTCAAATAATATAACTAAGAAACCATATTATTATACATTTTCTTCAAAATATGTTTTTCACTTCTACATATCTTTACTTGAGATACCCCAAGTTCATCAGCAGTTTCACTCTGAGAATAATCTTTATAATATCTAAAATCAACTATTTTTCTATCAAATTCACTTAACTTATCTATTTCATCTTTTATAGATATACTATTATCAACCTCTTCTTCATTATTCATCTGCACAAAATTATAATACTCTTCATTAGTTTCTAGTTCAAAATCTAAACTTAAAGTAAATGCAGCTTGACTAATAGCATCACTCATTGTACACTCATCTATTTCTAAGTATGAACAAATCTCAGTTAATGATGGTTCTCTTTGTAATTTTTGTAATAAATAATCCTTAGTCTTTTCATATAACTTATATAATTTCATAGTATAAGTACTAAGTTTAATATTCCTATCATTCTTAATATACTTAATAATCTCACCTTTAATATAAATATAAGCAAAAGAAGTAAACTTAGTACTTAAAGAATCATTATAATGTTTCTTAGCATCAATTAATCCCAAAACTCCCACTTGAAATAAATCTTCAACATCATAATAATTACTATAATAAGAGGCTATCTTATATATTAAATTTCTATTCATATCAATAAGATCCATTATTTCACTTTTCATAAATTAAAACTCCTAAAAGCATTTAATTCATTATTAAGTAATTTACATTTCTTATCTACTTTATAATATATAATCTTATCTAAAAGATAATTCTTTATATTACATATAACAATTTTTCCATTCCATTTTCTTATTAACTTAGAAACCTTCTTAAGATTTTTAGCCCCATAATAGTCTACATCTTTTACATTACTAAAATTAAATACAATATACCTAAACTCATTATACTCAAGTATAGGTATTACTTCTTCTTTAAATAAACCAATACAATCCTTAGTAAAAAAACCATTAATTCTAATAAATAATACCCCTTTGTCAAACTCATAACTTATATTCATTCTCTTCACCATTACTAATATAATATAAAATTAATATATAGCATACTAAATCGACAAAAATAGAGAATTATTTCGTATGACATTTTTCAACAATTAATTTAATAAAAATTATTATGCATATAATTGTTAGCAATGAAAATATAGTATATATAGGTATCATATTAATATTTTCTTTTTTATTTTTATCAGCATAAGCAATTTTTTCATTTGTTATAGCACCTAAAGAAGTTGGTTCTTCATTTTCTAAATTATCATCCTTAATATCCTTATCTATATTATTAAGACTACTATTTATAATTTCTTCTTTTCTAACTATAACTTCTCTTTTTATAGGAACATCTACATAATTATATATAGTCTGAGTATCAACTACAGGCTCTATCTTTTCATATCTATAAAATACTTTAGCACTTAAATCATCTCTAATAAATCCATCCATTTTATTAAAATATCCTTCAGCATACTTTTTATTAATTATATTATACTTAAATAATGTATCACGATAAATATATGTATACTTAGTAAAAGAATAATATCTCTTCCAGTATATATCTCTATTATTAATAATCTTATGATCAATTTGATTACTTAGATTAACTGTATTATCATAATACTCAAGATTACATGATGCTATTTCATATCTATTATCTTGCATAACTTTAACAGTTAAACTCTTTTTATCAGTATTAAAACTCTTAAAATATATAACAAGTTCAAAATCATCTACTGCTATCATTTCTTTAAACTTAATATTAAAAATAGTACTAAAATAATATTTAAATGCATTATCAGTTACATCTCCATTAATAAGACTCTTTACATCAACTACTTCATCATTATTTTTACCACTTAATTCAAAATCTATAGTTTCCTTAGTTCTTCTATTTCTAACAACAAACTCACTTATATAATTTTCATCATTCATATTTTTTTGTGCAAAATTCATAATATAAACAGAGTTCATATTATTATGATCTATAACAATAGGTTCACTTAATTCCTTTGTCTCTCTAAATCTTTTATAAGCAGGAACATCTAACGATTCCTTTGAATACTCTGTATATTTCTTATCATTATAATCAATAAATTCTTTTTTACTTTCATCATACAAATCATAGTTTTCACTTTTTTCTAATTTATACCATCTATATTTTATATCTGTTTCTATCTTCATATTACTAGTATCATCTGGTAATTTATCTTCCCATGAACAGTATGCTCTAACATTAACTATACTAAATATAAACATACAAACTATTAAAATAAATTTCTTCATACTTCTCACCTCCTTCACTTATATTATTTGCTAAAGCACTACATAAACGCTTCTAATGTTATTAACATAATAAAATGTTAATAACTTCTTAATAAGATAATTGCATACAAAAAAATAAGCAAATTTTAAAATTTGCCTACTCTTTTAATAAATTAATATAATTAATTTATTAAACTATTAAATTTATACCTTACAAAACTCTTCTATATTTTACCAGATATTATATCTTTATAATGATTAAATAAATTTCTTACATACTTACACTTAACAGCACTTTCATTTAAGACTAAATCATAAGGAGTTCGTTTATTATTATATTTAAGTATTAACTTACCTACAACCTCACCCTTATTAACATCACCACTAAGATTATAAGTCTTAATTTCATAACTATATTTAATATCATTTTTCTTAATATCTAGAAGTAAATTAAGATCATCTCTTAAATAATAATTATAATATTTATTTCTTGTCTTATCTATCCTTAACTTACCTAATACCTTCTTAGAACTTAAAACATTCTTAATCTTATAATTCCTAAACCCATATTCAAAAAGACCAATTGTTTCCTCATTCCTATCATCCTTAGAACTACTACCAAGTATTACACTTATTAACCTCATTCCATTTTTATTAATAGTCGCTATAATACATTTACCCGCATTATCAGTAGACCCTGTCTTAAGCCCATCTACTCCCTTATAAAAACGTACTAAGTTAGTTGAATATTCAATTAGCATAAAACTAACTATTTTCTGTGCTAAAAAGAAGTTAAAATGTATAGAATTAAATGAAATTATATTATAGGAAATATATAAGCAACTTCAAAACTAATAAATAAGAAAAGGAGTAATAAATAATGAAAACCGCAATATATGTAAGAGTTTCTACTGAAGACCAAGCCAAAGAAGGATTTTCAATTAATGCTCAAAAAGAAAAATTAACTGCATTCTGCAAATTAAAACAGTGGTCAATATATGATTATTATATAGATGAAGGAATATCCGCTAAAAACATAAAGGATAGACCTGAAATAAATAGAATGCTTAATGACGTTAAAACAAAAAAAGTTAAAAATGTTCTAGTATATAAATTAGATAGATTAACAAGAAATACCAGGGATTTAATTGACTTAGTAGAAATGTTTAAAATTTATGATTGTAATTTAAATTCAGTGACTGAAAGTATAGATACAACTAACGCTATAGGAAATATGTTTCTAAAAATAGTTGGTACATTTGCTGAATTTGAAAGAGAAAATCTTGCAGAGAGAGTTTCTTTTGGTTACGAACAAAAAACAAGAGAAGGAAATTATACAAACACAAATGGTGTTTATGGATATGATTATATAATAGGTAAAATGATATTAAAAGTTAATATCTTAGAATCTGAATATGTAAAAGAAATATACAATTCATATTTAAATGGATGGTCAATGCAAAAAATTGCTAGAACATTTAATAAAAATAAAGTGCCTACTAAACGTGGTGGATTTTGGCAGCAATCAACAATAAAATCTATATTATCAAATCCTTTATATGTAGGGCGTATAAGATATGGAGTTAATAAAAAAGGTATACCCACTGAATATAAATGTGCTTATGATAAAATACTTGATAACAATACTTTTAATAGAGTACAGGAATTAATGAAAACTAGGACACACTTTAAAGAAAAAAAATATCCTAGTGAAAAAGCTTTTTTTAGTCCTCTTCTTACTTGTGCTAAATGTGGTGCTAAATTTCATCCTAAACAACAATCACATAGTGGTAAACATTATATTTCCTACTACTGCAATAACAAGCAAATAGCTAAATGTGATTGTAGAGGTGTTTCTCATAATAAAGTATTAAATGCTTTTGAAAACTATATTAATACTATTACATTAGATAAAGATATTGAATTAACAAATCAAATTGATAATAAATACAAGCAAGCTATATTAAAAGATATTAGTAATTATGAGGTAAAAAGAAAACGCATACAAACAGATTATTTAAGCGGAAATATACTAAGTGAAGAATATAGAAAATTTATAGATGAACTTGTAACTCAAAAGTCTATTTTAGAAAGTAAATTAAATGAATTTAACAATAACCAAAATACAACTGACTATAATCAATACAAAGATATATTAACTAATTTAAAAATTAACTGGGAAAATCTAGATTATGAAGAAAAAAAATCTTTTATAAATCAATTTATTAAAAATATTACTCTTGACATCTCAAGTACTATACCTAAGATAAAAGAACTTAGTTTTAACTAAGTTCTTTATCATCTAATACCACTATTTCTTCATTCATATTATTCATTAATAATTAGATCATCATTTAATAAAACATTATTTTTATTTAATAATAAGTTTTCATAAAATTTAATTAAATATTCATTAGTTGGATAAATATCTTTTACAACATTAGTATAATTAGCTCTTACTAAAGCATTCCTAAAATATACTGAATGTTCTTTAAATAAGTCATTATTAACATTAAATCCCATACTTCTTAAATACTTTTCAATAAGTACAGCTGTAGTTCTAGTATTACCTTCTCTAAATGGATGAGCTTGCCATATACTAGATGTAAAATCTACTACATGCTCTATTTTCTCTTTCATAGATAATTTAGAATAATCAAACTCTTTTTCTTTATTAAAATCATGCTCTAAACCCTCTTCTAATTGATGATATGGCAAATAATTAACAGTATCTCCTCTTAAAATAGGCTCATCTTTTGTTATATTAACATTTCTATATATTCCCGCAAAATCATATATATCCTTAAATAAATATTTATGAATATTCTTAAATGTAATAGGAAGTAGTCCAAAACTATTATCATTTAATAATTCATTAATTCTAGTTGCTACTAAATCACACTCTAACTCCTTAGCAATTACTTTATTATTTATATCTTTAGTTTCATAATAACTTATTAATTTCTCTTCAACATCATAAGCACTAATCTTACCATCTATATTTTCTTTAACTAAATCCATCATATAAGTTGAAGGAACTAAATTATCTACTTTTTGAAGTCCAATAGCCATATTCCAATATAATTGCTTTACTTGTTTATTAGTTGTTTCTTTTGTTTCTTTATACTCATTTAAAGCACCATCTAAATTACTATCCATTTTGGCCTCCTATTAACCTTTAACATAATATATTATACCATTTTATAGCAGTATTTACCACAGTTTTATCATACTTACAAACATTAAAAAAACAATTACTTTGTCTCTTTAAGTATCTTTAATAATGATGTTTTAATAAAAAACTCCATTATTGCTTTTTGTGTATCTTTATTTATCACTTTTTATTCCTCTTTCTTCTTTTAATTTGTCTAGCTTTAAATCCAAATAAAATTTAACATAATAAGTAACAAAAAGCACTACTTTATGCTAATTGAATATACAACTTTATTAGTATTAACAAGCCATCTATTCTCACCATTTATCTTTAAATACTCCTCATAAGTACTTGTAATACTTAGTATCAAAGGATACTTAACAAGTTCTCTTGCTATAATAGCTAAATCCTCAGCACTAGAAAAGTGTCCTTCCTCATCAAGCCCATGAGAATTCTTAAACACAGTATTCTTAAGACCTAACTTTTTAGCCTTATCATTCATCATTAAAACAAACTTCTCCTCATTACCACTTACATGCTCCGCAACCGCAACAGCCGCATCATTCGCAGATGCAATACCAATACCTTTAAGTAAATCAAGAAGTTTTATCTTATTATTCTCTCCTATATATATTTGACTTCCCCCCATAGAAGCAGCATTCTTACTAACATACACATCATCAGTTAAAAAAATCGTTTTATCCTCAAGTGCTTCCATTGTAAGAAGTAAAGTCATAACCTTAGTAAGAGATGCCATAGCGGCTTTCTCTTCTATATTCTTAGAATATATAACATCCCCTGTACTTGCCTCTATTAAAATAGAACTCTTAGCAGATGGAGTAAAATCACTAACAACTTCTTTATTAACTCCTGTTACATCAGCATAAACATTAAAACTAAATAAAAATATAAACAAAACAAACAAATTCCTTTTCATCATAATCACCACTAAATTAATATGTAACAAAACTTCTTAATATAACAAATACTTAAGTTGAATATACTTTTATATGAAAAGAAAACAAATATATATAATATTATTCTCTATACTTATTATTTTATTTCTTTATGCAACAAAACTTTATAGCATAACTAAAAAAGGTTATTCATTAAAAGCCAGCTTCATAATAATTATAAACAATATAGATAGCATAATAAAAAAAGTGGATTTCCATAAAGAAACAGAGATGTTTATAACAAGCAAATCATTTAATAAAAATAAACTATTACTTATTTTAAATAATAAATACTTTATTCCTACTAATATAAATAGATACTTATCTATAAAGACAAACAATATAAATAAAGAAATGCAGTACATAAATATGAGTTTAGACTATCCATTTTATACTAATATAAAAATAGTTACAAACCCATACGATAAAAGTGTACTAATAAATAAATACTATTCATTACCAAAAAATATTATTTACAATGATTTAGAGCCAATAAAAGAAAATATATATTTAAGAAAAGAAGCAAAAGATGCTTTAACATCTCTTATCAATGAAGCTACTAAAAACAACCTAACAATAAATATAATAAGTGGTTACAGAACAAAGGAGTATCAAGAAAATCTATATAACAACTACTTAAAAACCTCAGGTAAAACATATGCTGATAACTTCTCCGCAAGACCCAACCACTCAGAGCACCAAACAGGCTTATCCGTAGACTTATCTGATCATACAAACATAATAGAATCATTTTATAATACAAATGAATATATATGGATAACTCAAAATGCTCACAACTATGGCTTTATACTAAGATATCCTCAAAATAAAGAATTAATAACAGGTTACAACTTTGAACCATGGCACTATAGATACGTAGGAAAAATAATAGCCACTAAAATATATAAAAACAATATTACTTTAGAAGAATATTACTCTTTACCCTCCTAAAGAAAAACAAATAACACAACAAACCTAAAACCACAATATTTATTAAAATAATTATACTAGACATTAAACTCCTATTAACAGTATAACTATTTATATGATTATTAGTTACTTCCTTAAATACAGTAGCCGCTTTTTTAACAATTATCTTATAAATATTACTAGTTTTACCATCATTAGATACAACAAGAACTGATACCTCATTACTTTCCTTATTAAAGTTTCCATTCCCCTCAAGAACAACCCTAGAGTTAGGACTATTAACTTCATAACTAATATCAAGTCTAGTCTCATCATTAACACTTATAACATACTCAAATACATTAGAATCAAAATTAATATCATAATTCTTAATAACAAGATTTTTCAAAGTAGACGAATCTTCTTCTAAAAAAGAACCTTCCTTATAAACATTAATAATATAATCTTTTTTATCTAAACTAGAAGTTAAAACAACTCTAGTCTCATCCCCCTCTATTATGACTTTTCCCTCATTAGTAACAGTTTCTCCATCTTCCTTACTACAAACTACATTAATTTCTCTCTCATAAGGACCAGCAAAATAATTATATACATAAATACTTTTATTAAATAAAGGAGACAAAGACTTATTATTAACATGTACATTAGTCATACTATAAACATTAATATAAAATAAAAAGAATGCACTAATAAATAATAATAAATATCTCATTCTTTTCATATAAGTCTTCTCCTTATTTAATAATATCAATAATAATACTCTTAGTTTCTATAGGACTTTCTTTAATATCATAACATTCCATTATCCTACTTATCATATTGGTTTCCTTATTATAGAAAGCACTCCCTATAACCTCATTCACATTTATATAATCATTTACTTCCTTTAGTGAAATATATCCAACAGCATAATCAATAATATCGCCACTTTTTTTCCTAGTAGCACCCATACTTGATACTATTTGAGCAATTAAATTAGCATCAATACTATTAATATAACCACTTTTATCAGATATTATATCCTTTTTCTTACTTTTAAGCTTAATATCATTAATATTACCACCTTGATACATAGTCCACTCTAGAAATTTATCCCTAGCTTTACCACTTTCTAAAGAGTCCTTTACCTTAAGTACACCTTCATCATAACTACTATTCATACTAACGCTATACATTAATGCACTCAAACAAACACATAAATCATATAACCTATTACTATACTTTCCATTAAAAAAATCTACTACTTCTTTTACTTCTAATCCATTTCCTACAGCGTATCCTAAAGGACATGACATATCACTAAGTACACAAACTACCTTCCTATTAAACCTCTTACCTGTATCAATTAAGTAAGAAGCAAGCTCCTTAGCTTCTTCTATAGACTTCATAAAAGCACCTGCTCCTACCTTTAAATCTATAATAATATTAATACTTCCAGATGCTATTTTCTTAGACATAATAGAACTAGTAATTAATGATATAGAATTAACAAGACCCCTTTCATCCCTAAGAGCATATATTTTCTTATCAGCTATAGCCACATCCTTACTTTGAGCTTCAACACATAATCCAATCTCCATTACTTGTTTTAATAAACTATCTATTGATAAATTAACATTAAAACCACTAATACTTTCTAATTTATCAATAGTACCTCCTGTTAACCCTAAAGACCTACCACTCATCTTAGGAACTTTAATACCTAAAGAAGCAACAATAGGTAACACAATTAAAGTAGTCTTATCACCAACTCCTCCAGTAGAATGTTTATCTGCTGTAACACCATCAATTAAAGATAAATCAATAATACTACCACTTTCCACCATAGCCTTAGTCATATAATAAGTTTCTTCCTTACTAAAACCATTATCAACAATTAATTTTAAAAACTCATACATCTCATCATCACTAATAACATCATCTACATAAGCTTTAATAACATACTTAATCTCTTCCTCTAAAAGAAATTCATTATTTTCCATCCTTAAAAGGATACTCTTTATATTCATAATCATCTCCTACTAAACAATTATAACATAACTAAAAAGCATTCATAAATATATGAATGCATACTTTTATAATAATAACTTATAAACTATAACTTTTTCTTTAAAAGATCTAAACTTCTAACAGCATCTTCAAGTAAAATCTCAGATATATACTTATTCTTTCTTAATTCTTTAATAAACATAACTTCTTCATTAGTCATAGGCATTATTTTCTTAGGATTTTTAATACTAATAAACATATCATTACCAATTAAATAATCACTACTAACATTAAACAAAGATATAATATCCAGTAAAGTTTCTATAGTAGGAGTTCTAGTTCCCTTCTCATAACAGCATATACTAGATTTAGTTAAATTAAGTAAAACAGCCAAATCCTGTTGCTTCATACCTTTCTTAAGTCTAAGTTCCTTTAATCTTTCGCCATTCATTTTATACACCTCAAATAAAATTATATAGCAAAATATTTATATTTTATAAAAGTTGACAATAAGTAATACTACTTATCCTTTACTTCTTCCTTCTTATCAGACTTACTAGATAAAAAAGTTACTTTTTCTGCTACTACTTCAAGTACATAAACAGTCTTACCATCTTTTTCATAATTACTTGATTGAAGTCTTCCCTTTACTCCAATAATATCTCCCTTATGACAATATTCACAAGTATTCTCAGCAAGACCACTCCAAAGAACACACCTAATAAAATCAGTATCATAAATACCATCCATATTCTTAAAACTTCTATTAACTGCTAAAATAATATGTGTTCTTTTCTTACCTGCTTCATCCTCTATTATCTCAATATCCTTAGTAAGTCTTCCAACTAAAATAGTTTGATTCAACATAACTCTCCTCCTTTCTAAACTAATCTTAGCACACGCTAGACCCCTACATTCATACTATAATAATCAATTTCTAAAAATATTATATATATCCATTTAATAAATCTTCTTAATGAATATTAAAAAACTAAGAGCTTAATCTCTTAGTTTTAGTATAATTCAAAAAGTATTACAAACTTTTAAAAATTATATAAATTCTTCTTATTTCTTAATTGATCTAGTAAATAATCTATTTCTTCATAAGTATTATAAAATGCTAAACTAATACGTAGTGTATTACTAAAATCATCTTTTAATAACTTAGCACAATGACTACCACTTCTAGTACATATCTTCTTACTATTTAAATAAAGTCCTAAATTAGATGATTCTATATTCTTAGCAGTAATAAGAATAATAGGTCCTTCACTAAACTCATTATGAATAGTTATATAAGGTATCTTCGATAGTTCACTAACCAAATATAGTCTTAAATGATACTCTTTCCTATTAATATTATTCATACCTATATTATATATATAATTAATAGCACTCTTAAAAGCTATAACATTCCCTATATTAAGTGTACCCGCTTCAAACCTTTGTGGTACATAAGATAGAGTTAAATCATTTGTATTAAACATCTTATTCATACCACCTCCAAAAGTAGTAGGAATCATCTTCTGTACATATTTATCTTTTCCATAAAGAACTCCTACACCCTCAGGACCATACATTTTATGAGCGGAAAAAGCAAAAAAATCACAATCAATATCCTGTACATCAGTTATAATATGCCCTACACTTTGTGCACCATCTACAACCACTAATATATTTCTTTCCCTTGCCTTTTTACATATCTCCTTAATATTCCTAACATCACCAATAACATTAGTAATATAAGCTAAACTAATAACCCTAGTATTACTACTAATTTTATCTAATAAATTATTAATATTAATCTTATTATTTTCATCTAAATCTATATATTTTAAGAATATCTTCTTTCTCTTACTTAAATTAATCCAAGGTAATACATTAGAAGCATGCTCACTAATACTTAGAAGCACCTCATCATTATCTTTTAAATAATATGAAAAAAAACCATTTATAATCATATTTAAAGAATCAGTAGTTCCACTTGTAAAAATAATTTCATTCTTACTTTTAGCATTAATAAACTTCTGTACAGCAATTCTACTTTCTTCAAACTTATCACTAGTTCTAAAACTAAGATCATATGAACCACGATGTATATTACAGTTATATTTTTCATAGTATTCTTTTATCTTCTCAATAACTTCTTTAGGTTTAAATGTAGTTGCAGCATTATCAAAATATATATAATCATTATTTAACATAGGAAAGTCATTTTCATATTTCATATTATCCCCTTCATATATAATTTATGTAAAGTTTATCATTTTGAACATGATAACTACTTGATAAAAAGCATAATTTTAACTATAATTACTTTAGGTGATACATATGAAAGATTGTTTATTTTGTAAAATATCTAATAACATAGTACCTTCATATACAATATATGAAGATAACACTGTAAAAGTAATATTAGATATTTCTCCTTCTTCAAATGGACACTGCCTAATAATAACTAAAACACATTATAATAATATAACTGATATACCTTATGAAACTCTAGCCTATATTAATACTATTATTAAAAAAATGTACATTTTATTAGAAAAGAAATTAAACTTTGATGGAATGCAAATACTTCAGAATAATGGTATATCACAAGAAATACATCATTATCATGTACACTTAATACCAAGATATAAAAAGGAAACACTTATAGATACTACTGAAAATACTTACAAAAAAATAATGAATTAATCATTATTTTTTTTTACTTAAGAAAAAAGAGGAAACTCTCCTCTTTTTTACCAACCAACGAAAGCCCCGAATATTATTGCTAGTAAAATAAATAGTATTAGTATTATAAAGAAACTACTTCCGCAGTTGCTGCAAGATTTACCGCAGCTATTTTGCATAGATTATCGCCTCCTTTTTAATTAGATGAATGCACCTAATATGATTACTAATAAGATAAATAATACCAAAGCAAACGCTGCTCCAGAAATACCATTATGACATCCGCATCCTGTATTCATAAACATTCCTCCTTTTGATCTTTACACTGGTATAATACACAAATTACTAAAATATGTGAGTGCTTATCATTGTATTTTATTTAAAATTATTGTAAAATAGATAAGAAAGGAAAAATATGAAAAAAATAATTTTATTAATACTTAGTTTATTTCTTATAACTGGATGTGGAAATGTAGAACTCAAAAATGGAGAGCAGGCAGCTGTTACATTTAAAAATAAAGATGCTATAAGTTCAAACGAACTTTATAACGTACTTAAAGAAAAATATGGAACAGATGAACTAGTAAATATGATTGATACTTTTTTACTAGAAAAAGAATATGATTCTACAGATGAAGAAAAAAAATACTTAAATGATGTAATAGAATCTGTTAAATCAGCAGCTACTAAAAACAACATTACATTTGAAGAATATATATCACAGTACTATGGTCAAAAAAATGCAAGAGACTTTAATAACTATGTTAAATTAAACTTCAAAAGAAGTCAGTGGATAAAAGATTATGGTAAAACATTAATAACTGATTCTCAAATTAATACATACTATGAAAATGTTGCTATAGGCGATATATCAGCTAGCCATATATTAATTAAACCTGATGTAAAAGAAGGTGCAACTACAGAAGAACAAAAAGCAGCAGAAGAAAAAGCACTTGCTACAGCAAAAGATATTATAGTTAAACTTAATAACAAAGAAAACTTTGCAGACCTTGCTAAAAAATATTCTGCAGACACAGTCTCAGCTGTTAAAGGTGGTGTATTAGATCCATTTAACCTAGGTCAAATGGATAAAAACTTTGAAGCCGCAGCTATTGACTTAAAAGTAGGAACATATTCAAAAACTCCAGTTAAATCACAGTTTGGATATCATATAATATTTAAATCAAGTCAAGCAAAAAAACCAGCACTTAAAGATATTAAAGATAATATAGTTAATACTTTAGCTGAAGAACTACTTGAAAATGATAAAACAATATACCTTAAAGCTATAGAAGCATTAAGAAAAAAATATGATATGAACATTAAAGACTCAACACTTAACACAGGTTATAAAAATTTAATGGAAGAACTAAGTAAACAAAATAAAAAGGCTTCAAATTAGAAGCCTTTTTATTTTGTTCATCACTCACTAATAATAAAACCATTACTATACATATACTTCTTAATCTCATTTTCAAGTTCTTCATCCTTGAACCTTTTTTCATATCTAATTCTTATCTTACTTTCTTCCTTAATATAAATATCTGCCTCATCAAAAGAAAGACCTTCAAGAACTTCCCTAGGTAAATTATACCCATAACCTAATATATATAAACTTTCCATAACCTTTTTCTTAAACGCATTAACAGATAACCTATTATTTAATAATAACTTCTTACTAATTATTTTATTTATCTTAGTTATAAATATATCTTTATCAATAAGAATAATCTTCTCATCAGCTTTCTCCTTTGATATTCCCTTATTAATAAGACATCTTCTTATTTTATAAGGCCCATCAAAACTAAGCATTAACTTATCATGAATAAACGCATCTATATACTCATAATCATTTAATATATTAAGACCTTCTAACTTCCCTACTACTTCATAAATACTATCCTCTTCATACCCCTTAGTTACTAAATAATTAAATACTTCCTTTATAGTTCTTCTTCTATTCTTAACAAAATTTAAAGCCTTATAATAAACCTCATAAAACCTATTATCCTTAAGTATATTATCAAGAACCTTAATATCAAGAACTCTACTTAATAATAAATCATATTTAAGAATAACCTCTTCATATAAAATAATACTATCCTGCTCATAATATACTTTATACCTCATCTCATCTAATTTTTTAAACTTCTTTATCTCCATAAATAAATAATATCATAAAAAAAGAATAAAATCAAACATTTGTTTATTTTTTTATTCTTACTAAACCTTTTTCAATTTCTTCTAAACTTCTACCTATTTCTTTTTCCGAAGTATACTGATCTTCTTTCATTTGAAAGTTTTTATGCTCTTTCATTTGTTTGCTTCTTTTAGAAACAACATGAACTAACTTATACTTAGAATCAATTATATTAAGAAGTTTATCAATTGATGGAAATCTCATTTTAACCCCTCCTGAAATTAAGTTTAACAAACAATTCTATTTATAGCAAATAAATCGTATTTTCTTTACACTATTTTACAAGATTTCTTAGTCCATTAAGTATTTCTACCATAGCCCACGTATCCTGCTTACAGTAAGTAATCAAATTCTTCCTAGAATTTTCCACCTCATCATGAGTCATCATATCAAACTTTGAATATTCAACTAGTGCCTCTGTTCCATTTTTAATCTCTAAAGTACTATATGACAAATCTGAAAATAAAGGCAAAGTCTTTTTAATAGAATAACTTCCACTTTGTAAAAAATTATAATAATTAAGAGTACCAGCTTCCTCACTAGAAAATCCTAACGCCTCATACATAACTTTATTAGTATCAAGTAAATATAACAAATCAAATGAATTATCATATATATTCATTAACTGCTCTTTGTACTTTGGAAAAATAACTGCTAACTCCTTAATCCTTGCCTTCTCAAATGAAACATTCTGAGCAAGCATCACTCCACCCTTATCAATAGGAATATACTTAACTAAAAGCTTAACCATTTCTTCTCTTTCATCATTAAGAGTCTTAGCCATAAATACATAATTATCCTTATCTTTATCACATACCCCAGGAGCCTTCTCAATATGTAAAGAAAATTCAAAAGGACTTTGAGTATAACACTTTTCACCTCTAAACCTAGGTAAAGGACAAGGAAAAGTCTCGAAATCTAAATGATATATAGGATACTTAAGACTCTCTATTCCACTCTTAATCTTCTTCTTATTAATATATTCCTTCTTATTATCATACGCCTCTCTTTGTATAATATGGTTTTTAGATACAAGCCAAGCTATAGGTACATCATCAAACTTTAAATACCCATCATTTATTAAATCATACTTATCATACTTACATCCATTTTCATCCTTAAAAGAAAGAAACCTCTTATAATTATATGAAGCATTAGTCCTAGGAACATTCTTATAACAAATATCCTTAAACTTACACTCATTATTCTTCTTAAGAGCACATGCTTCACTTACCTTGCAAAACTTGTTACTACCATGAAATATATTGTCCTCAAGTACTTTCCTGTCATTATCAACCATCTTAACTAAATAAGAAGTTATCTCATTCATATTAAATATTGATATTATATTATTTCCATTAGCATCAGCTCTATAAACCCTCTTACCAGCTTCAGTATATCCATCATAAACATATTCGTGATTTAAAATAGCTAAATAATAATTAAACTTCTTACTATTATTATAATTCTTATATTCACCCTCTATAAAATATCTCTGAACCGCTAAATCATAAGGATATTTACCAAGAGAATACTTATTATAAAACTTAGAAATACCCTTATTAAAATCATCATCATCTATATTATGATTAAGTTCATAAATACCATTAACTAGACTAAATAAAGCTTCCTTTTCCTTACCACAAACAACACCTAAATACTTACTACTAGTAGTAGCCTTCACCTCTACCACATTTATCTCATTATCAGTTTCATTAACAATATCAGCATAACACATATACCTAATACCATTTAAATCAAAATCATAACACATCTGCTTATCAATACTATTACCATACGTAGTAGATCCACCAAAAAGATTATGAACAGCTTCACCTGCTATTAACTCAACCTGAGTATAATAATCTTTTAAAGCATTAAGCTGAATATTGACTTTCTCAGTTAAATCTTCATCACTCTCACTAAATATCTCACAAGCAATATCTCTACTCATCTCATCATCAAGCTCTTTTAAATACTCTTCCCTAGTAAGTAAACTGCTTAGTTTATCCTTCCTTATATCCTCTAGATGATAATACCTGCTACATCTTGTATAATTAATAAAATCTGTTTTAGAAATTGCCATACTCAACACCTCTTCATCAATTATACATTAAATTCATTTAATAGAAAAGAATTAAAACTTTTAAACAAAAGAAAAAAGCAAACATAAAGTTTACTTCTTAAATTCTCCTAAAACAAACCACAGCATTTATTTTCATTAACATTTGTAATATCATTTTCCTCACAACATGTATAGCATGGTGTATAAGTATGTTTGTATATATGATGATTACAAATCTTAGTCTTAACAGGACAAATATGTCTTTGATATATAAGTGAAACAAAATAATATATTTTAAAACGTATTTCTAATATTATAAAATATTTCTACATTCTTATTATTATCAATTACAACCTTATCTATAATACTAGATAATAATATTCTAGAAGGTTTATCTATAAAAAGAAACTTATTAATACTATCCTTCACATTACTTCTATTATTTAATTTAGAAGATTTAATCTCCTTACTTTTCTTAAGAAGCTCTTTAATTATATTCTTACTAGACTTAATTTCCAAATATAATTTATTAGATATTTCTTTATACATAAATTCATTTATAAGACCACTTAATTTATCCATATAAGAAATATTAAGATAATTATTCTTACTAATAATATCCTTCTTCTCCATAAATATCCTACTATTAATATCATCAAGTTTTATATTATTAACATCATTTTCACAAGCAATAATCTCTAACTTACTCTTATCAACTCCCTCCTTATATATTCTTCTAACATCATTTAATACTAAATCCTCTAGTAATTCATATCTCATACTATGAGTACTACAAACATTCTCCTTACTATGTTTTCTATAATAATTACATACAGTATAATGTCTCCTATTATCACGACTATTGTTAATACCAATACTATGTCCACATTCTTTACAATATATAAAACCCTTAAGTAATATATCCCTATTACTAGTCTTATGACTAAGCTTATTCTTACTATGAATTTGACTTACTAATTCATAAGTCTCTAAACTTATAATAGCTTCATGAGTATTACACGCTACAAGCCAGTTTTTCATAGGAACATTTATAATCTTTTTAGACTTATAATTAATCTTCTTACGTCTATTTTGATATAAATTCCCAGTATAATTAGGATTCTTAAGAATATTAAGTATAGTAGATTCATCCCAAAACCTAGAACTATTTTTATACTTCATAGACTTATAAACACTAGGTTTCATTACATTCTCATTAGTTAACACCCTTGCAATACTCTTTACACTACTACCATTTATAAACATCCTATATATTCTTTTAACTATATTACTAGAATAAGGATCAACAAGCAACTCATACTTATTATTAGGATTCTTAATATATCCATAAGGAGCATAAGCTCCTAAGAATAAACCACTCTTCTTTCTTGTTATAATACTTGCTTTTATTTTTTTAGATATATCCTTAGCATACATATCATTAAATATAGATTTAAAAGGAATCATATCATTACATACACTATCTACAAAAGTATCAACATCATCACTAATAGCTACATATCTAACATTATGCTCAGGAAACCATGTTTCTATATAGTGACCAAAATTAATATAATCTCTACCAAGTCTACTCATATCCTTTGTAACAACCATATTAATTTTTCCTAATTCAATATCTTTAATCATTTTATTAAACGAAGGTCTATCAAATGTAGTACCAGAATAACCATCATCAACATATTCCTCACATAAAACATAATTATTTTCTTTCAAATAATCTAAAATAAAAGACCTCTGATTAATAATACTCTCACTCTCACTATTTTCTATTTTATTCTCATCTTCCCTAGAAAGACGTATATACATACCTACTTTATATTCACTTTGTATAATAAATCCCCCTAACAAACATCATTTATCTACATAAAAAAAACAGACTATTATATATTTGTTTTAAATAACTTCTCAATAACTTCCTGTATAGTCTTACCCTTTTCATTATAAAAAACAGTAATTTTCATAACAACTCACCTACTACTAAAATATGCATAAAGAAGTAATAATACTACTTCAATAAATACATAGTGTTTTTTCCTTTTCCTACATGAATTATTATTGCGATTATTAATCAAATAACCAACAAATTCGACCACTATTCGATCACTATTCGAACATTATCATTAAATAGCATTTCACTT